>JALEGO010000326.1 GCA_022763165.1 Flavobacteriales bacterium | reverse complement strand
TATCACTTTATAAATGAGTTGTTTGTTGAGGGTAATCCTGCTGGAATTAAAACTGCCCTTAAACTAATGAAAATCATTTCAAGTGACCAAGTAAGGCTTCCTCTGATTAAAGCTAGCGAAGAGCTTACTTCATTGCTCCAAAATAGAATTGGAACCATAAAGGAAATATGACTCATTTTGAAGAGAGTTTAAAAATCAAGATTAATACCATAAGAAATGCCTACTTGTTGGGGCTTTTAGGCTCTATGATTCCTGTAGGTTTTCTTTTGTATGGAGGGATTAAGTTTGGAATTTTACCTCTAACTATTATGGCATTCGGTCTAGTATTGTTCTTGACTTTATTCTATTATTTATCAAGAGGAAGTATTTTAGGTTCAAGTTATTGGTTGAATCTCATTTATGAAAGTCCAGATCAAATAATTTGGGTCAAACCATTTAAAGTTAAAGAAAGGGTAGCTTTAATGCCGGTTGACGAAAAAATGTTGTTTAAACTATATACGATAGGGAAAGTGAGTATAACATTTTCATTTGAAGATAAATATGAGATGAGAACCTTTAGAGATCAATTTATGAAATTGATTCCTAATGCCCATTTTGGTTATTCTATTCAAGCTCAGATGTTATACAAAAAGAACCCTTCTACCTTTATTTCAACATTAAAATCGACCAATGAATATTTTGCATTGGGAGCGCTCACAATAGCTTCGTAAGTCATTTCAAACGTATGTTTTAGGTTAATTCGCTGAAACCATTTTTATTGGTATTCGTATAGGAATTTATGACCAAATCTTCATTTATTCTGTGCTTTTGCTTTTGTATAACAGCTGCATGTATTTTATGCTCATGTGAAGATTTGGATTTAGGAAGAACTGGGGCTTGCGAGAATATTTCATTCGAAACAAACTACACGGAAACGATAAAGTCAGGAGAGAATAGTTCGGATCATCCAGTTTTCTGTCCTTTTTCTACGCCCTTAATCAAGGCAACTATCAGCTTTGATGCGAACAATTTATATGGTAGCATGCGCCCTGATTGTGATGGAGATTGGAATAAGACAATGGGCTTTATACTCCCAGGATCAGATAATCCCCACGACAACTCTGCAAGATTTGTTCATAGAGTTTCGGCCGATTTTAAGAATATTGAATTGGGCTATTATGTTCATAGAAACGGTATCGTAGCGATTCGAGATTCGCTTAATAACATTGTTGGATCTGAAAATGTTGATGATCTTGTGAGCGGCTACATTATGGATGTAGAACTTGGAAAGGATTACACTGTATTGATTAAACATGTAAATAACACAGTAGAATTCTATATTGATGGGGGATTGGCCTGGTTTGTAGATGTGCCTAATGTTTCTTCTTCTGGAGATTACAATTCATTGCATTTTTATCATGGAGGAGATTGCAGTGCCCCTCAAGAAGTAAGTATGAATATAAGGTACCACAAACCTTGAATGTAGCTTATCTAGGTTTAAGAGTCACTTTTAAAAAGTAAGCCCATTGCAAAGAACTTACAATGGGCTTGGCAACCTGTATATGAATAAAAGATCTTAATTATTTTCCCTTCGGCTCAGCATGCATATTTTTAAAATGCAATAAACCTGGAGCCCACATATGTTTTACTGGATCCACATCAACGTGAATTACAGAGCACTTATTGGCTTTTATGCATCTTTCAATGGCTTTCTCTAATTCATCTGGACTGGAAACCCTTTCTCCATGTCCTCCCATGCTTTCAGCCAATTTGTCAAAAGCTATTTCTCCAAAATCACCGTTAATTGTTTCCCCTTCATCTAGCGATTTCTTAATTACAGTTTTTAAAGGTTTGTATGTCACTTGTTGTGTCATCTTAACCATGCCCCACTGTTTATCGCAAGCCACGATAAAGATAGGTTTTAAATCATTACGAACGGCAGTTTCTATCTCTTGAGTATGATATCCCATAGCACCATCTCCCGTGATACAATAAACCTGACGATCTGGAAAAGCCGCTGCAGCCCCCAAGGCTTGGCCAACTCCGGCTCCTAACATACCCATTTTAGGAGTTCCTAGACCAGCTCCAGGAGTGGTACATTTATAGTACATCTGACCCCAAACAGCCGTATTACCACCATCAAACACTGCAAAAGCATTGTTTTCGAATTTCTTCTTTGCTATAGTTGCTAAATGAGATGAATGCAGTGGTGCACCAGCATTCTCGAGGTTCTTGTCCAGTTTAGCGCGATCTCGCTTGATTTCCTTTAAGAATGGCTCAAATTCGGCTCTCCTAGCTTGTAAGTTAATTTCGGATTTTCGAGACTTTAAGACTTCTGCCAAATCTTGAAGAAAAGTCTTAATATCAGAAACTACCGGTAAATCAGCTGGCTTATTTCTGCCGATATTCTCTTCATCAAGATCAACTTGAATCATCTTTTGAGTAGCAGGATCTCCCCAATAGGGCTGCTTGCCCCACCAATCCGTTTCACCCATACGTGATCCCAGTGTTAGAATGAGATCAGAATTTGTTCTGATTTTGTTGTTGGCCACAATATGAATCATCGGTACAGACAAATCGTTGTCTTCACATAGTGCTCCTCTTGCGCCCCAACTTGTAGTAACAGGTATATTGAGTAAAC
>JALEGO010000325.1 GCA_022763165.1 Flavobacteriales bacterium | reverse complement strand
ACTACCATTTTCTCCATGGGGCATATATTTTTTTGCATCGTCATGAATCTTCTTCAGGTACTCGTTCATTTTTCTTTTTTTTGCTTGCCGCTAACGGTTTGGCTATGTGCCGTGCCGACGTTTAGGAGGCATGGACATCATAGCCTGTGTTCTGCGTGGTTTTCATTTTCTATTTTCATTATATTCTAATATCAGTTCATCTACTGAAAAATACATCTGTTCTTCCAACCCCTTCCTTAGTCTATTGTAGATAAAATCGGGAATTAAAGCATTATCCTTTCTATTTAAGAATATTCTGTCTTGAATGCCTCTAATTGCTAATTCGGGAATATCTGTTTTGTCATCACTTTCAATCACTTCTGACCAAACCTGCTGGATTGTTGCTTTTGCTGAGACTAAATTTTCAATCGACCTCTTGTTATTTTGATACTGTTTTGTAACAATTGCAAAAACAGGAAGGAAAGGGGTTACGGCATTTATCAGGTAAGACCTGAAACTTAAATCCTTAATTAAGGCTACAATAGAAAGGACTATTAATGATGTAACACCAGTCGCAATTATCCAAACTATAAACTTACGCCTTAAAGAAAAATCATACATCACATTAGAACGTTGACATATAACCTTGGCGACATTATTTTCGATTACAGCAATCTTTTCTGAGTACCAATTTTTGAGTTTATCTTCTTTCTTCCGTTTTAATCGAAGGTTGTGATATTTAATTATGTCTTCGCTATCAGGTTTCTCCTCTACTAAATATTTGTTCCATTTTATCTGCAATACTTCACAATCGAAAAGTTCTTGAATTTTGGCAGCCTTTTCTTTTCTTTGACTTATTGATTTGTCAATTATAAATGAGTCTAATATAAAAAGAATAATTGCGTAGGCAGCAACAACCCATTCGATATTCCTTTCTAATTCGATTTCCAAATATAGATTGATAACAGCTAATCCCAATGTAACTGGTATCGCAAAGAATACCTGCCAACCAAGAGTACTTTTTGCTCTAGAGTAAAGTTCTCTTTGTGCAGATAATTTTTTTAGATTTCTATCTAAATTTTCTGCTTCAACAATATTTTTTCCTGTTTCAATCATAATTTGGGAATTGGTCGCCGAAAATTTCTTTCCACTTTCTTATAGAAGATTCATGGTTTCCGTCACTTTCATATTTGCGGGCTTCAATAGCTTTTTCTTTATCTTGTTTTGCTCTGTTTGAAATTTTCTGTTGTTCCTCCCAAGATAAGTGATTGATATTTCCTTGTATTCCTTTTGGGTCACTAACTTGATGATATACATAGGTTTGTAAATATCCAAGTACATTCGGTATTTCTACGTCAACAAACTGACTTGCTTTATCTGCCCTATTTGAATAGTAATCCAGAATCATTGTCTCTAAAAGGTATGACGACATTGATGGCATAGTTGCTCTTTTATTCCAGTATTTAATTATTCTAATCACATTCAATACATTGCCATCATGAGTTTTATTAATGCTGGATGTTCTTTCTCTATCTATTCGTGGGTCAGTCATCTTCCAATTACCGTATCCGTCAGGTATCAAATAATAAGTCTTGCCCGTTGCTGTTGGTGACGTAAAAAAACAAGGTACAATATCAAATACCCAATCATATGATTTCAATGAAAGGGTGGCGGCTTCTAAATTTCTTTTAATTTCTGCATTTGAATATTGTGGTATATCCTTTAAACTGCTCAAAAACTTATTGATTACTTTTCGAGAATTTAAGATGTTTGAGTTGTCATTGCAGTAGTTCTTTAAATTTGAGTCTGGGTTTACAGTGATTTCTATTCTATCGCTATGTTCCAGATAAGTCCCACCTTGACCGCTTAAACAAATCATTAAATCAATATCATCCAAAGATCTAATTTTAGTTCGTCTGGCAAATGAACCAAAATGGATATCCTTCTCAGAATATGATTTAGGAAATTCATCGTCGTTTTGAAACAGTTTTAATTGTCCCAACATCCAATCTCTGCTGCCTCTTGCTTTGGTTGTTTGGTCTTTATCTAAATTTACTGTATTTGTCAAAAATTTAGAAAAGGCTCCATTTACAGTTGTTGCCATTCAGTTTATTTTTTTTCTTCTAATCACGCAGAACGGCCCGGCTACGTGACGTGCCGGATTCTAAATTTACTATTTTCGTTTCATTTCACAAATGCTAGCGCAGCGGCTTTTCAACCTCTATTTTCCTTTCGAAGATTTTTACCGGCATGGCATGTAGCCATTGTTGCCTGAATTTGCCGCTTTTTTATTCATTGAAGTATATCTTCTTTTGATAACAGCTCATTTCATAGCCAATCTCATCTTGACAACATATCATTACTAATCTTAATAAATCTTCTTCTAACTTCAGATCATTCAACCTCACTCTCAACTCTTCAATATTGTTTCTTGAAGTAAACAGGAATAGTTTTTCCTCTTCCTTTGCTTTAAGTTCTTCAAGTAATACGGTTAAACCACTTTCTTGAATACGTATACCATTCTTTGTGAAAAATCTATTCCTTCTATCTCTAATGCTCCAACAACTCTTCAGTGAATCTTCTGAATAAAAAACCAAATAATCATCTTGATCAGGAATGGACTTTTCATTTTCGTAGTTTGCTGGAAGCGATAAAGGTAAATCTATCAATTCTTTAGTTGGAGAACCCGCTAGAAATTCTCTCAACATATTTCTTTTGTTTTCTGCAATTTTGACTCCTTCATAGATTGTTGATATCTCTCCACTATTATCAATCCCATTATGAATTTTCAAGGTGTCTCCAACAATTTGATATTCGAATAACTTTTCACAATTAGGCCCCGTAAATTTTAATTGTCTTTTTTCCTCTATCACTTCAAAATCCCAGCCAGATCTAAATAAGCTTCCTTTATTCCAAGACCCTTCATTCCCATTTATTTCAAATACATTGAAATTAAAATTGTACTTGCAGTTCTCTCCTGCCTTTTTATACAAATCAGAAATATTCCTTGTTATCTCAAAATCTGTTGGATTTTCAAGAGGTCTAAGACTTTCGCTTTTGTATAAATACCAAACCCCTGATAGTTCATCTTCCTTACAACTTGAAATCAATAATCCGAGTACTATTAAACATAGAAAGCTAAATGTTTTCATTTGTATTCTTAATTCTTTTTAAAGCGGCATTTCAGGCAACGGCCCGGCTACGTGCCGTGCCGGACTCTAAATTTACCATTTTCGTTCCATTTCACAAATGCTAGCGCAGGCAGCAAAAGGCCAAACTGGCGCAGCCTGGCTTTTGCTGCCTGTGCGGGTTTTTCAACCTCCATTTTCCTTTCGAAGGTTTTTACCGGCATGGCATGTAGCCATTGTTGGGCGCTTCCATTTTTATTCTTCGTAAATCTAAAAAGCGACCGATTTACCGATTTTGGATACTTCAAAAGGGCCTTTTTTACCCATTTTTCAATCTTATTAAACCGGTTCCCCAATTCTGATGATCTCAAATTGATCTTGAAAACTGATCTCAATCTACCAGTTTAAAATTCTTGATCTCGAAGACTAATCTCCCAAATTGACCCAAGTTTCTAATCTCCAGCCCTCAATTTGACTCAGCTAAATTTCAGTTTTTCAGGATGATCTCAAATTCAAGTTCACCAATTCAATTTACTGATTTTCAATCTCCAAAATTTCAACTTGATTCACGAAGACTCGATTCAATTTGATCAGATTCTTATTCGGTAAAAGATTCAAATTTCTTGATCTTATCTCCTATTCAATTCGACGGTTTACCCAAATTCTTGATTTTCCGTATTGAGGCCCTAAACGCAAACTCATTCCAGAAAACTCAATTTCCATTTTTCGACGATAGGGAGCGGATATTGTTAAGGATCTCAATTATTCGGGGAAACGGATTACCCGATAGAAATACTGATTTCCCATTTTTCTGCCTGCCTAATTGGGCTATACATTCAATTGACCGTAACAAACAAAACTCAGGTTCTAAAACCAATTATTCCCGATTTTCAAAGGCAGGCTTACAATTTAATCAATTGTTTATCAACCTTTTATTACCAGTGGAGTGCGCCCAACGGAAACGTGCAGCCGCAGTACGCAGCGCAGCGGAGTATTGTCGGCTGCACTGTGTTAGGTGAAATCCTTGCCAATTAAAAGAAGATATAATCAGGAATATAACTCAATTGTGATTAAATCGTGTCATTTTTAAACAACTTAAGTAGCTGCTACCCAATCAATTATTTCTTCAACATCTTCACTATCGTCTGAAATGTTTTTTATTGATCTTCTGTTTATTTTACCTTTTCGTAATTTAGAATGCCAATAATTCAACCTTCTAGTCCTTTTTCTTTCAAAAAAGAAAAAATTATAGTCTAAATCAAATTCTTTTCCTAAGTCAGTCAGTCCTTCGTAAATAGAGTAAAGGTTATATTTCAAATATGCCTCTGGATCTCTATCTATACCTTTAATATTCTCTCCTGATAAAACAACTCCTATTCTTCCTTCAGAGAAATATTTATTTTCAACCGTTACACGAATTAAACTATAAAAATTTTTATCAGTAATCTTTCTATCTTTTTCTGAGATATTAATTACGAATAACAGATGTTTATCTGTTTTATTAACCTCATCTATTTCGGAACTTTCTTTTCTTATTTTATTTAAAAAATCATCTAACTCCGTGATCTCAAAATCTTTGAAGGTGTACTCCATTAATTGTAGATTATCGATATTTCTATAATTTGCTGTTAACTTGTCTAGTTTAGATATTCGATTTCTAACAACTTTATCTGAGGTCGATTTAATATGATTGATTAACGCTGTCTT
>JALEGO010000324.1 GCA_022763165.1 Flavobacteriales bacterium | reverse complement strand
AGACGTAGTGCCGAAAATATTGGAATCAAAAAGCAAATAATAAGAAAGATCTTATTTGTCAATGGTTCGCCATCAAAATAAAGCCCTCCTTGCTGTTGTTTTATCAGATTTAAGGCAATAAAGCCAGGTAAAGCCCCAAAAGAGATAACATCAGCCAAGGAATCTAGTTGTTTTCCGAAATCCCCTGATACACCCAATAACCGCGCAACAAACCCATCAAAGAAGTCCAAAGTAGCCGAAATGAGAATGCAAATACCAGCAAAACCCAGACCTCCGTTAAAACAGGCTAAAATACCAATGCATCCAAATAAAAGATTCAAACTTGTAATTGCATTGGGAAAAAAGGCTTTCATGACTCAAAGCTAAAATTTGACTCCAAAATATGCGCAAAAGTGTCATCTAATTATCAAAATATGACTCAAAACGAATATTTAGGCAGCAATCAAATAATAATTCATAATTTAATAAGTTTTATAGTTTAAGCTATTTTGCCTCAATTTTTAATTTTACTTTGTTTAGGATAACATTCCGCAACTATTTGAGTTATTCAAATTAAAATTGCGACATGAAAAAAATTATTGCTGCCAGTTTCTTTGTTTTATCTTCCCTATTGGTATTTGGCCAAGCCCGGAAATACAGTAACGAATTCCTTGCTATTGGTGTGGGCGCCCGATCACTTGGATTGTCTAATTCTGTGGTTGCTACCACTAATGATGTAACTTCTGGCTATTGGAACCCTGCAGGATTAACCCAAATAAAAAGCAATATGCAAATATCCGCTATGCACGCTGAGTATTTTGCTGGTATTGCAAACTATGATTACGGTGGCTTAGCATATAACATAGATTCCTCTAGTGCATTCGCAATAAATGCAATTCGGTTTGGAGTTGATGATATAGCCAACACTACACAACTCATTGACAATGAAGGGAATGTTAATTACGACAATATCTTTTCCTTTTCAGCCGCAGATTATGGTATTTTGCTATCGTATGCAAGAAAACTAAAAGTAGAAGGACTAAGTGTTGGAGCTAGTGCTAAGATTGTTCATCGTAAAGTAGGAGACCTCGCTAAATCTTGGGGTTTTGGAATTGATGCAGGTGCTCAATATACATACAAGGGTTGGAACTTTGGCTTAATGGCTCGTGACATTACCACCACATTTAATGCTTGGAGTTTTGATTTAGATGAAAATACGATTGAAGTCTTTACTTTAACCGGAAATGAAATTCCTGATAACTCTGTTGAATTGACCTTGCCCAAAATTATTCTTGGAGCAGGAAGGACTTTTAAAATAAAAGAGTCTTTCACCTTAATGACTGAAGTGAATTTTGATTTGACTACTGATGGCAAAAGGAATGTGGTTATCAAAGGAGATCCTATCAGTATTGACCCTCATTTAGGCCTTGAACTCGGCTTTAAGAATCTCGTTTTCCTAAGAGGTGGAGTTGGAAATATTCAAACTGAAAAATCAACCCTTACCGGAAGAGATATTACTACATTTCAACCAAATATTGGCTTAGGTCTTAAAATTCGAAACTTTTACCTTGACTATGCGTTTACCGATATAGGGGATCGCTCAGTAGGGCTTTACTCTCATATCTTTTCGCTGAAATTGGATATTTATAAAAAAGGGTAAAGAATGAAAAGTCTTAGACTTGGAATACTTTTTATTTTAGTCACTTCACTCACCATTAATCAATCTGGTGCGCAGCCCTATGGAAATGAGTGGATTCAATACAATCAAAAATATCTAAAGTTTAAAATTAGTGAAGAAGGCATTTATCGTTTAGAATTCAATGCCTTGAATCAAGCCTTATCGTCTGTTGGTGAAAACCTAGCCACTATTGATCCTCGAAATTTCCAAATTTTCGCAAATGGAGAGGAACAATACATATGGATAGAAGGTGAAGCCGATAGTTCTTTTGACAGTAATGATTTCATTGAATTCTATGGTGTTAATCGAAACGCCTGGCTTGACTCTTTAATCTATACAAACCCATCAGAACAGCAGAATCCGCATTTAAGTCTTTTCAATGACACATCTTCATACTTTCTGACTTGGAATACTTCTACGAACAACCGCAGGCTTACAGAATATACACAACTGGCGGTAGCTCCGTTTGAGAATTTTTTCATTCAAGATGTAGTTGATAATTACCATGACCTATACTACTGGGGTGTGAATAAGAATGCTAAATACGATGTTGAGTATACTGCAGGAGAAGGTTGGTTTGGGCAAGATTTTGATGTTGGCACTACTTCCAAAACCATTCAAACTCCCAATTTCTATAATGGATTTGGTGCTCCGAATGCCATTCTATCTTCGAATTTTTCCGGTGTAAACAATAGGGAACATGTTTTACAACTAGAATTGAATGGAGCCATCGTCTATGATACTACATGGCCAGGATATCAAACACATTACTTTCAAACGACTATTTCACCAAATGATTTTAGCGCTTCCACAACCCTAACTTTCAATTCTCTTCCTAATGTTGGAAACATCACACAAAAAAAGGCTGTATCATTCCTACACCTCAGTTACCCTCACAGCTACGATTTAGAAAATAAAGGAAAGTTCAACATGCGCATTCCTCAAAATGGAGGGGTGGATTTAAACATTGAATGTACCAATTTCAATACTTCAGCCTCAAACCCAACTCCGTATGTATATGATTTAAGTGGACATTATAGAATTAGCACCACTCAAGTAGGAAATGTTGTGAGCGCACAAATTCCCGGAAACAGTCTGTCCGAATCAAAATGTTTCATCACAAATTCACAAAACATAGTAAGCATCAATCAGATTTCTCCTGTCGGAAACTCGGGTTCTTTTACCGACTTTGTTGCCCTAAATGCAGATTCAGCTTTTTTAATGATCAGTCACAAATCATTATGGACGGAATCGCAGCAATACGCATCTATCAGAAACACATCAACACAAGATGCAGTCCTGGCTGACATCGAAGAGATTTGCGATCAATTTTCATATGGTATCCAAAAGCATCCATTGTCGATTCGGAATTTTTGTCGAATAACAATGGATCAATGGAATCAAAAACCACAGTACTTATTTATAATTGGAAAGGCCATTCACGACTCACAACAAAAAGGAAGGTTTGATAATACGCTATATGCAGAAAATCTGATTCCTTCTTATGGTTGGCCTGCATCCGATAATGCATTCTCAATGGGACTTGGAGGAGCACTTGACTATGAAGCAGGCATTCCTACTGGAAGACTTGCTGCTGCAAATGGCTCACATGTAACCAACTATCTCAATAAAGTTGTTGAATATCAAAACTCATTTGATGACCCAAATCAGCAACCCAATATTGAAGACCAATTATGGCAAAAAAGACTGATTCATTTTGGTGGCGGAACGGACACTATTCAACAAAACCGCTTCAGAGACTTCCTTCAGAATTACCAAGACACCGTTGAAGGCACCAAATTTGGAGGACGTGTTTTTGAGTTTTATAAACGTTCTGCGAATGCCATTGATTTCAATCTCGCTGATTCTATTACAGAAATCGTAAATCAAGGAACTATCATGCTCAGCTTTTTTGGGCACTCTTCATCAAACAGCTTCGATGTTTCCATAGATGCCGCGGCATCTTATAACAATCAAGGCAAGTACTTTTGGCTTCTTTCAAATGGTTGCTTTGCGGGAGATATTCATCAACCCAACAACATCAGCACAAGTGAAGACTTTGTATTAACCGCGGGAAAAGGAGCAATTGGCTTTATTGCAACAACTGATCAGGGATACCCGACAGAGCTCAATCGCTACTCTCGAGAATTATATGATAATTTTTCAGATGTCATGTATAATCAGAGTATGGGAAAATGCATGAAGGAAGCTGCCCATCAGAACCTCCTGGATGATCCCACTGGGTTTATAACAAAAGCTACTGTACTTGAAATGACGCTGCATGGCGACCCCTCTTTAAGTATGAGTAAAAACTTAGAACCAGATTACGCCATCATTGACCCACCACAGGTACTATTCGAACCACAAACTGTCACTACAGACGTGGATTCATTCGACTTACAAGTGGTCGTTTCAAATATTGGAATGGCAAGGAAAGAGGCCTTCACCATGCAAGTAATCAGAACGCTTCCAAATAAAACTAAAGTGGAATATGAACAACTTGTTTCTAATATTTATCATCAAGATACAGTCACTTTTAGATTACCCGTCAATAGCATCACAGATGTTGGGATCAATACATTTGAAATCCGAGCGGATGCCTTCGGAAATGTTATGGAAACATCGGAATTTAACAATACTATCAAGGGGATTGAACTTAACATCAAATCTTCAGATTTGATCCCTATTTATCCATACAACTATGCCACTATTCCTGATCCCAATGTAACGTTGAAAGCCTCAACCAGCGATCCATTGGCAGGATTCCGGGATTACATCATCCAAATCGATACTGTTGACACTTATGATAGCCCATTGAAACAGGAAATCATTACGAACGCCTCAGGAGGAGTAATAAAATGGAATCCTCAATTGTCATTATGGTCAGATAGTATCGTGTATTTTTGGAGAGCAAGCCCCTACTTCCTTAATGCTGACTCTTTAAAATGGAGAGAATTCTCGTTCCAATACATTCCGAATGAAAGAGGCTGGAATCAAGATCACTTCAGGCAATTTAAAAATAATGACCATGTCAAAATTGATTATAATTATGACAACAGAAACTGGTCATATGACACTACCAGTGCTTCAATTTCTTGTTCTACTATTGGTTTTGCTCCAGGGGCCAGTTTTCAAGTTTTCAATAATGTGGTATACAGGATAAATCAAGTCACTAAAGGAGAAAACGTTTGTAATGGAAATATAGCTCCAGTAATCTTTGTGGTAGTTGTGGACCCAAAAACCTTAGATCCTTGGCAAACGGCTGATATCATTGGAAATGACACTTTGAATTATCCAGAGCACGACTTTGGTAATAGCAATAATCTTCTGGAATCAAATAGTGCCAATTGTCGTCCTAATGAAATTGAAAACATGTTTTCATTTCTCACCACTGATCAAGAAACCATGGATTCATTAGCTTCCATGATCAATAATAGAATCCCTCAAGGTCATTACGTATTGCTCTACACTGGAGGAAACGTCAATTTTCAAACGAACCCTTTTTTGACTCCCGTAAAAACTGCACTGAGCAATATTGGATCTTCTGTAATCAATTTTTTGCAAGACAGCGTTCCATGGATTCATTTCCAAAAAATGGGCAGTCTCAATCCTGAAGAACATTTTGGACTTGTTACAGATACGCTGATCAGTATTAGCGCCAATATGGAGAATAATTCAGATTTCGGAACTTATACTACAGATATCATAGGACCCGCGCGAAATTGGGATGATTTAAAGTGGAAAGTCAATCCTAGTGGGAGCTCAATAGATAGTGTTACAATACGTGTTTTTGATATCAACAATGTAGAATTGGCCAATTTTAGTGGCATTAGTGGAGATGTTTCTCTTAATGGGATCGATGCTTCTTTAAATCCATATATTAAACTCACAGTAGAATTGGAAGATGGAATTGACTTCAGCTGTGGGCAAACTGAACGCATCCACCTTACCTACACTCCAGTTCCAGAATTGGCTCTAAACGCTCGACAAAGTTATTTCTTCCATGGAGATACACTGTTGCAAGGAGATCAGGTAATCATTAATATAGCTCTAGAAAATGTGAGCGAGTTTAATTTTGACAGCCTTGTTGTTGAATATAGACTTAGTGATCAAAACAATAACATCATTTCAATACCCTATCAAAAAACCAAACCCCTCATTGCAGGAGATATTATTTCGGATACACTTAGATATCCATCAAGTAGTCTGTATGGGCCATACTTATTGTCGATTGAAGCGAATCCCAAGGACAGCGATTGGGAAATGGAACAATTTCATTTTAACAATGTTATGGCGAAATCCCTTTTTATCGAAAGGGATCGAAGTAACCCCATTCTTGATGTGACTTTTGATGGTGTGCATATTTTGGATGGCGATATCGTCTCAGCCGAACCAGAAATCATGATTCAGCTTAATGATGAAAACCCTTTCCTTGTGTTAAATGAAGATGAAGACACCTCCAATTTTGAGATCTATTTAAGCGACCCAGATGGTGTTCAGAAAAGAGTCTATTTCTCGAATTCATTGGGAGTAGAGATATTATCTTATGAAAAAGCGACCAGTGCAGCAGACAATAAGTTTAAGATATTTTACAATCCAGTCTTAGAAATGGATGGTGTTTACAAATTGAGTGTTCAAGCAACAGATAAGGCTGGAAATAAATCAGGTGATTTTGCCTATGAAATTTCTTTTGAAATTGTAAGGGAATCATCCATTACTTCTATTCTCAATTACCCAAATCCCTTTTCCTCCTCGACCAGATTCGTATTTACTTTGACTGGAAGCCAGATACCAGACATGTTCATGATTCAGATTATGACCGTGACTGGAAAGGTGGTTAAAGAAATCACACAAGATGATATTGGCAATTTGAGGATTGGCAGAAATATCACAGACTACGCATGGGATGGAACCGACAACTTTGGAGATCCACTGGGTAATGGTATTTACTTGTATAGAGTTGTGACAAGACTGGCAGATGAAGAAGTCAAGCATAGGGAAACATCAGCAGATTCCTATTTCAAAAAAGGTTTTGGAAAAATGTACTTGATGAGATAGATCTAGTGGGTATAAAGCGCTAAATTTGCTCCACGATGAGCAGATCGCTTCTTCTTTTTCTTTCAGTCGCTTCTGGATGCCTTTTAGCGGCAGCATGGCCTGAGATAGGCAATATTAGTTTTTTAGCCTTTATTGGGCTAATCCCCCTTTTATACTTAGAATCAGAACTGCAGAAGATTAAGGCGTCAGCCCTAAAAATGGTACTCTTCGTCTATCCATGCATGTTCCTATGGAATATCCTTACTACATGGTGGGTTTACTTTGCCTCATTTGCAGGTGCTGCCATGGCGATTGTTCTAAATGCTTTATTTATCTCAATAGTCTTCGTCCTTTTTTCCTTCATTAAAAGAAGACTAGGTGAACGCGTTGGTTATCTTTCTCTCGTTTCACTATGGATTGGTTGGGAATATATTCATATGAACTGGGATTTGACCTGGCCATGGCTCACTTTGGGCAATGTATTCGCCAATGACATCACCTGGATACAATGGTATGAATTTACTGGACACTTGGGAGGCTCAGTGTGGGTGCTCATTTCCAATCTATTTGGGTTTTTGGCGCTTAGGACATACCAAAACAGGAATAAAAAGCTTCTTATTGGAAACTTGGCAGTCTTTTTCTTTATTGTTTTTCTTCCAATAATTGTCTCCTACACGATTTACAGCAATTATGAGGAAAAACAGAACCCAGTTAAGATTACAGTTGTTCAACCAAATATTGACCCATACAATGAAAAATTCTCGGGACTTGGCCCGATAGAACAATTGGATAAGTTATTGAGATTGTCAGCAACTAAATTGGACTCAAGTGTGCAATATTTAGTGGCTCCTGAAACCGCCATTGTACGAAACTTGATGGAGGAAGATGTCGAGAAGTTTGATGAAACTAAGATGCTAAAAAAATTTCTTGAAAAGTATCCCAACCTCAACATCGTAATTGGTCTTTCATCTGCTACTATTTATAGGTCGGAATCCGAAAAATCAAATAGCGCAAGAGCTAGCAATAATGGTGAATATTGGTACGATTACTTTAATTCGGCCATGCAAGTAAATGCTTCTGATAAGATTCCCATCTATCATAAGTCTAGACTTGTGCCTGGTGTAGAAAACTTACCTTTTAAGTTTATCACAAAGTATCTAGTAGACTTGGCAATTGATTTGGGTGGAACAACAGGTAGTCTTGGAACCCAAGAGAACAGAGATGTTTTTACGTCCCTTGATGAACAAACTAAGATTGCTCCTGTTATTTGTTACGAATCAGTATATGGGGAGTATGTTGCAGATTATATTAAAAATGGAGCCAACTTCATTTTTATTGTTACAAATGATGGCTGGTGGGAAAATACTCCCGGATATAAACAGCATTTGGCTTATGCAAGGATGAGAGCAATCGAAGTGAGACGTAGCATTGCAAGATCCGCCAATACTGGAATTTCTTGTTTTATCAATCAAAAAGGAGAACTAAGTCAAACTACAGATTGGTGGAAAGAAGATTGTATTGTCCAGGAGATCAATTCAAACGATGAATTCACTTTTTTTGCAGTTCATGGAGATTATCTTGCAAGACTCAGCCTCTTCATGAATGCAATAATTCTACTTTGGACAATCGTAAAACGCATATTACCGAAAAAATGAAAAAGACTGGAGTTTTACTAGTGAATCTGGGTACACCGGACAGTACAAAAGTAAGTGACGTTAGGAAGTATTTATTTCAGTTCTTAAACGATCCTAGGGTTATCGATTTACCATGGTTAACCCGCAAACTACTTGTCAATTTAATAATCGTGCCTTTTAGGGCTCCCAAGTCGGCTGAAGCATACCGTGAACTTTGGACCGAAAAGGGTTCTCCACTTTTATACCATAGCGTGTCTCTTACCAAAAAACTAAATAATGAACTTGGTGAAAACTTTCACATAGAACTTGCTATGCGGTACCAGAACCCGTCTATCGAAAAAGGACTAGAGCAACTTAGAAAGTTTAGACCAGATCAAATTATTGTGCTTCCCCTGTTTCCTCAATATGCCTCGGCATCCACAGGATCTGTAATGGAAAAGGTTTTCTCCATAATCAAAGATTGGTGGGCAATTCCTGAAATAAACATTATTTCACAATTCTACGATCATCCTGGATATATTGACGCTTTTGTTGAAAAGGGTAATATGCATAACCATAGCGCTTATGATCATGTTTTGTTTAGTTTTCACGGATTACCCGAACGTCATGTTGACAAGGTTTATGACGATACATTGTGTAAAGATCATAACTGTGAAAATGGGCTTGATGAAGAGAACCATTTTTGCTACAAAGCCACTTGTTATGAAACAGCACGAAAAATTGCAGGAAAGATGTCCATCCCAACAGAAAAGTATAGTGTTTCATTTCAGTCAAGATTGGGTAAAGACCCATGGATTGAGCCTTATACTGAAGAGACATTGATTAATTTTGCCAAATCAGGAAAGAAGAAAATTCTAGTATTTTCTCCAGCATTCGTTGCTGATTGCCTGGAAACTTCAGTAGAAATATCAATCGAATATGATGAAATTTTCAAGGCACATGGTGGAGAGAAAATTCAACTTGTAGAAAGCCTAAACGATTCTGATCTATGGGTGCAAACCTTGAAAAACATGATTCTTAGCAGGAGCCTAGCTGTACAAAAAGAACCTTCTGTTTTGCAAGAAAATTTTACTTCATGAATAATTTCTTAGTGTACACATCACCTTTGTCTCCTGTAATGTTAACTAAGTAAAACCCAGTAGAAAGATCATTTGTGAAAATTTCAAATTGACTGAACCCTTCTTGACCTTGTAATTGCTCAGAAGCCATTACTTTTCGTCCACTTGCATCGAGTAAATCAAATTGAAATTCTTGGTAAACTGGCATTTTCGTAATCACTACAATACGATCATGATCTGGAGTAAACGCATTGATTGATGCAGCTATATCGCTTTCACAACCTTCAACAAAGATTGGACTAAACTCAACCGAAGTACCATCATAATCCGTTTGTGCTAACTTATAGTAAGCTGAACCAGAATAACTCTGATTTTGATACTCATAGAACAAAGGAACATTACTATTACCACCTTCAGCCTGACTGTGTATCGTAGAAATATCCTCCCAAATATAGCCATCCTCGCTCCTTAATACTGTGAAATATTCATTGGATATTTCAGTTGCTGTAGACCAATTTAATACGATATTTCCATTGAGACATTCACCCTCAAAGTCCACTAATTCAATAGGCAACACATCAAATCCAGAGAAGCCAATTGCAAATTTGGAAAAAGAAGGAATACTTGCCCCTCCTGCGTACCCTGAGGCAAAAGTTCTTCCTGGTGAGGCAGCATTTGACGGGATACTCCCCGCTTCTGCCCATGAGCTAAAGCCGGTAGCAGCATCATCTCTTTTGATCAATCCAAACATACCATCATAAGAGGCATTATCTACGGTAGTATTCGCTATATAGGCATTGATTCCAAAGGTTGTCCCTCCTGTAGGTTGCTGATCAGGAATAATCTCCCAATAAACTGCGTCATTGTTTGCATCCAAAGCAATCGAATCCATACGAGTACCTCCCAAATTTATAGTACTTGCCAAACCTTGTGCGACCTCACTGTTTTGTGATGTATCTAAAGCTCCAGGAATCACATCCAAATAAGTCGTTCCTGTTAAATTGTTATTTACCAGCGCCACTCTTCTGTAATCCGTAGTTGCGGTTCCCACACCAATAGGAAATTCATATGTAGATGTATTCGTAGCAATACTTCTCCTCATTTTCCCATTAATAAACGCGGTTGAACTTCCACCGGTCAGATCCGAAGCAGTCGTGCTCTCCATAATAAATATATTAGTATCTGCACCTACCTTTGTATTAATAATTCCAGAGGTTAAAGCTACATCACCCTGAATAGAAATACTTCTGTTTAAGGTAACTGTTGAGCCTGTTCCTCGATTGAATTCAACCTTTTCAAACCCCACAGTATCAGTACTTGTTCCAAAAAGGCTCAAACTTGCTCCCGTACCCACAAATCGAACCCAACCATCATTATCACGATTGATCATTAATGGATTGCCATTTGTATTGTTATTGAAAACATCACCTTCAATTCTAATTACACCATCATTATCAATGGCACCATCACCTGTTGTAAAGTAATCACCATTGCCATTTCCATCAATATAGATTTGAGCTCCACTTCCAACTACAATGTTGGCTCCATTGTTATAAATACCTCCTGAAAAAGTCTGCGCATCACAATAAAAGCACAAACTCAGAGAAAGGAATAAAACTGAAGTATTTAAGAAAAGAGAATGTAAATTTTGTTTCATATTTGTTCTATTAAGTGGACGCAAAAACAATTAAAAACTATCAATACTTAAGCAACGTTCT
>JALEGO010000323.1 GCA_022763165.1 Flavobacteriales bacterium | reverse complement strand
TGCTCAAAAATTAATTTAATAGAAGGATCTGCAACAGATCCATATAAACTCGTTGGAAATATAATGTGACCAATCTTATGTCTTAACTGTAAGAGAGTTTCAAACATCAGGTGATCTTGGTGGTTATGCGTAATAACAACGTAATCGATATGATCTGGTAAATCTGCAAGCGTATATCTTGGTATATCATTATTTTCCAAAGGATAACTAACAACCGGATCAAATAATATTGAAACATTCTTTGTCTGAACAAGAATACATGCATGTCCAAAGTATCTTAAGCGAATTCCGTCTCCATGATAATTACGATCTTCCGGAGGAGAAGGGGGAGTAGTTGTAAAAAAACTTTCAAAAAGCTGCTGTTTATCCTCCGAAATATTAAATGTGTTTAAGAGTTGATTTCTTGCTAAAGGTTGTTCTCTCATTCTAAAAAGCGTGTCTAATTTAGGACTCGAAAAAGGTAGCTTAAGATATACTTCGTTATCTTGGTCAAGACGCGGCGTACTTAAAACAAATTTTCTAAAATCGCTCGTTGTATCTGAAAGAGCGATAAGTTGGTGGTCCGTTGTGTAATAATTTTTATATAGCAGGGGCTCAATTAAGCGAATGGATGGGTGGTTATTTAAGTCATATACAAGCTCTATACAACCTTTTAAAGAAGGGTCTATTCGCTTATAAAAAGGTTCAAGAGAATCTCCTTGTGCTTCATTCTGTAAAATTTGATCTAGCTCTTTAAAGGAGTTATGTAACTTAATAAGTCTTTGACAATCTAAAGTTGTTTGCTGAATAAGATCTTTCACTTCATCAACACACTCACTGTCAAAGTCAATAAATGGGCCACCAAGCAGGCTAGGATCCTTAACCGCTTGTGCATGAATCTCTGGATTCTGAGCATAAGACTGCATAATTTTTAAATGTCGCTCAACAATATTACAAGCCGCAGGAAGAGGAGGGATAAGGTAGGACCAAGCATACCATTTCCACACTAAAGGCTCGGCTTTAATTGTAGGTATTAAGTAAAGAGCATCCATGTTCTAATCCTCAGGATTTTTGTTGGTTAGTGTATTTATATTATATGATGTTTTTAAAGTATGTATTTTGAAACACAACTTTAAGAAACAAGAAGTTTTACTATTATTGCGACCTTATTGCGACCCTTTTACAAAATGATTATCTTAAGCTACGTGTTTATTCTTCTCTTTTTCAATCATTTCTTCTTTCAGACTACGTGGCTTCATATCCGTCCATATTTCAGCAATATGGTTCAAGCACTCTTCTTTCGAGCCAACCTTACCTTCTCCTCTCCAACCAAAAGGTGTTTCTTTGCTATCAGGCCATATTGAATATTGATCCTCAGTGTTAATTACGACTTTCCATAATTCACAATGTGGAAACATAAGAGCTCCCTTAGTTAAAATGATTTACGGTTGATTATTATACATCCACAAAACACTTTGCCAACAGATAATTTATGAAGTGTCTTCATTTGTTAAATTCAGTTTCATGTAAGGAGTGAAATATATGTATTTTTTATTTTAAATTACTTTCTCTCTTTTAAAGAGAATAGATTTTACAATTTTAACTTGCTTTTTCTAAGTATGAATCCGAATCAAAATCATTTATAGAAAATTTGTACCAACCTCCATCTTCTTCAACAACGTATTCCAGAATGCCTTTAATTGAATTATCTTTGTTAAACGTTAAAATTTTGGGACGTTCATTCTTTATGTCTTGCGGTTGACAAAATTTATATGAGGCAATTATTAACTCATCATCCTTTTGACAATTCCTAGCAGCAGCACCATTAAGTACACAACAATTAGAGTGAGCATCTCCATATATAACGTATGTTGAGAATCTGGCACCATTATTTTTGTTCCATATCTCAACAAATTCAAGCGGATGAATTTTGAGGATTTGACATTGAACAGGATCTAATGTGATAGATCCATGATAATTTAAATCTGCTCCTGTAACAAAGATTCCATGTAATTTTGCTCTAATAACCTTTAACATATTAGTCTCTCCATTATTATTTGATATGATATGTAACTTATGATATTCATATTTATGTATTTTTCAATACAAAACATGATTAACTTTAATAAAAGAGACTTCTTCTTCTCGATTTTTCATAGCCAGATTATCTCCTCCAAGCTCCACTATTTTTCTCTCAACAGCTCTTAAATCTATTATTTCATCGAGTTATGTTGATGCCAACTTTCCACACTACTCTCTCTTTTGCCGGAGGTTCAATATATTTCAGAACGAGAAAAAAAATGGACAATTAAAGAATTATCGTAGATTATAAGATGATTTATTATATGGAAAGGTTCGAGAGGTGTTGTATATTAAGAGCATTTTGAACCATTTACAAAGATTAAAAACATGATTATTTCTTCTAAACAACACCATATTAAGATAACCTTCCATAATGATAAATTACCTCACGAATAATTCATAGGCATTTTCAATTAGAGGTGAATATGGTAAGCGTACTTACTCAGAATTTTGATAATACAAGAAGTTACAAAAATTTCATCAAGATAATTATTCCGTATTTATTTGGAGAGGACTTTTCTACCAAAATTAAATGGGGCATTGCTTTCTTCTCCATTGTTGCTTCTATAGCTTTAGGTCTTGGTGTCCCTTTAATACTTAAATGGATTGTTAATGCGCTCTCAAAGACAGAGACTCAGAGCTTTCAAATCGTTTTTTTCCTCGTTCTAATCTATGGTACTGGTTGGTTTCTTAATCAAGCTATGATTAACCTAAGGGGCATTTTAATGTGGCCAATAGGTGAAAGAGCCGTCAAGAATATCTGTTTAGATATTTTTTCACATCTTCTTCGACTCTCGGCAAATTTTCACCTTAATCGTCAAACTGGGATGGTTACGAGCGCTATTGAAAAAATTCAAAATAACTTTATTGATAGTTTTTTTGGATTCCTTTTTTTAATTATACCCACTGTTATCGAACTTTTTCTTGCTGCCTTTATTCTTTGGTACTTTTATGGATTTTGGTATGGCTTCATTCTTTTAGTAATGTTCATTGCTTTTATGTTTGTTAGCATCAAAGGAAATCAATGGTCGCTCTTCGCCAGAGCTGAAAGTAATAAGGCACATGCCCACTCTAGCGCTGCTTTTTTGGATATTCTTTTGAATTACACGACTGTAAAATATTTTAACAACGAGGAACATGAATATAACCGCTGCAATAAGATACTCACAACACGAGAAAAATTAATTTCAAAAGCTGTTATCCACTCTGAGTTAGCAAGGGTCTTACAACTCCTTACCGTTGGAGCTGGACTCACGACTCTTATGCTTTTAGCGAGTTATGAGGGACTCCAGGGTAACATTAATATAAGTGACTTTATATTAATTAATGCCTACGTCCTCCAATTTATAACACCCTTAAGCCTTTTCGGACTAATTTTTCGTAACAGTTTGCAAGCGTTTGTTAAT
This sequence comes from Flavobacteriales bacterium, assembly GCA_022763165.1. Lineage (GTDB taxonomy): Bacteria > Bacteroidota > Bacteroidia > Flavobacteriales_G > JALEGO01 > JALEGO01. Next base: position 217 of record JALEGO010000323.1, on the reverse strand, counting down.
ATTGAAAGTGCTTTATCTATATTAGAAATTAACGATATTCTGTATGATGATCCCAAAGCCGTATCATTACAAGAAGGCCCCAGAGAAATTATATTTGAGAATGTTTCATTTTCCTATACCCCGGATAGGAAAATTCTACACAATGTTACTTTTTCCATTCCCGCAAAAGAAAAAACAGCGATTGTAGGACTTTCCGGCTCAGGGAAATCAACAATAT
>JALEGO010000322.1 GCA_022763165.1 Flavobacteriales bacterium | reverse complement strand
TGGATCCAAAGAATCAATGCAGGAGCCAGACTCCATGGAATGTCTTATTCGGCTTTCATGGGAAAGCTTAGCGAGAAAGACATAAAGCTTAATAGAAAGGTATTGGCCGATTTAGCGCTAAACCATCCTGAAGCTTTCAAAGCGGTTGTAGATGCTGTAAAGTAAATATTACCCGATAAAATTTTTAAAAGGAACTTGTCAAACAAGTTCCTTTTTTTTGTTTCTATACATCTTGTCAATCAGTGAAGAAAAAGATTAGATATGCAATTATTGTTTTACTCATCATCTTCATTTTACTTGAAATTTTAGTGCGATTAATCGGTTCGTACGATCAAAATGATAATTTCAAATTCAGAAAACGCTACCTAAGCCCTTTAGCACTTCCTATTCAGAGTGTTTCCACCATTCTGGAAGACTATAAAAAAACGCCAAGCAAAAGTTTTATCCAATATGATTCTCTCATCGGATGGATACCCTCTTATAATTTTGTTTCAGAAGACGGTTGGTATGCACATGAGCGAAATGGGATTCGAGTCTTAGATTCAAGTAATGTAATCGATTCAAACAACACAAAATTTAGGATAGCACTTTTCGGAGACTCATACATTTATGGAGACGAAGTGCCCTTTCAAGGAACCATTGGCGCTCAGCTGCAGGCATTGTTAGACACAAACAGCGAAATCCTGAATTTCGGAATTGGTGGTGGTGGAATGGATCAAGCTTTATTGAGGCTAAAACATCAAGGAAAGTACTTCAATCCAGATGTTATTTTGTTCGGTTTTCAACCAGAAAACGTCATGAGAAATGGCAATATCTTTCGATCCATTTACAATCTCAATGCGGGTATTCCTTTTACCAAACCAAGATTTACTAAAGTAAAAGATGAGTTTCAGCTGATCAATTACCCAACAATGAAACCACATCAAATTGTTGACTCCTTGAAATTAGGAAGTTTAAAGTCGCAGGATGTCTTTTTTGATCAACGGTTTGAGCAAAGCTTTTATCATTCCAAGTTGATCAGTCTTATGCATAATATTATGACATTGAACAGATTTAATTACTTGAATGAACAAAAAGCATTCTATACCCAGGAAAGTCAATCTTTTGAAACTGCATTTCACATTTTAAGTGAGTTCCAGAAAACTGCTGATAGTTTAGGAGCGAAATTCTTAATTCTGCATCTACCAAGAAAACTTGATCTTATACATTCCAATCAGGGAGAACTAATTTATCAAGATATGTTGAGTAAAATTAAGGATGAATATTTATGTGTGGATCCAGAACAATCACTCAGAAATAATGAGATAGATGAGTTATTTCGTCCAAAACAACATTACTCTTCCTTTGGAAATGGGATTATTGCCCAAAAAATTCATTCTTCAATTCTGAAATAAAAGGTTATTTTTTTTCGGCTTGTGGATCTTTCAAGGGCGCAGCCTTCGGCATCTTAACTTCTTCCTCTTTCAAATCCTCCTCACTGGGAACCTCTTGAGAAGCCTCAAAAGCGGCTTTCTCCTGCGCCTCTATTTCTTGCTGCAATTCATCTTGTATTCTCTGTTCTTCTGCGAATCTTTCTTCAGCGTCCTTAGTCATCTGCTGATCCATTTCAGCATTTCTTTTCTCTAATTCTGTTATCTCCTCTAACATCTTTGCCTGAGCCCTTTTCACCTGTTCATTATTCTCAACATTTGCATTCTCTATTTCGAGCTCTTTGGTCTCATCTTCAACCTCAAGCATTTTAGAGACTTCTTCCTCTGAAAGCTCAACTACGGGTTCATCTTTTACTTCATTGTCAATTAATGTAAGATTTCTTCCTTTTCCTAAAGAAGCATCAACCAATGAATAAAATGTACTTGATTCAGCAGATTTGCTTGGGTTGTGAAAAACTACTTTCTTAAGAATATTTGATTGGTTGGATAGCTTATAAAAATCACTTTCGGTGTTTTTCACCTCAAGAATATCGTCATAAGACAAAGACTTCACATAACTTGATCCTTTGGGCTTATTCCTTAACAAGTGCAACATCTTTCCTTTTTCATAATTCAAAAAAGAAATTGTTCCATTTTTTTCTTTCTTAGTATACAAAACACCAGAACCATCATGCGCTTCAACTTTTTCCCAGTTCATGTCCTTCAAATATTTTGAGGCCTTTTCTTGATCCTCTACAAATATCATCCCTGGATTAAGCTGCTGAGCACTAAGCGCAGAGCATGAAAAACATGCTACAGCCAGCATAATAAACTTGATAGTAATTCTTAATTTCATAGGCAATTCGTTAACCTGTGTACGAAGATAGTAAGGTTAGGGTTTCAAATTTATGAAACCCTATTCAATTACTAAGATATCACTGTAGATATCATCACTTGATGATCCGATTACGACATAAATACCAGCTGGGATTCTATCATAAGGATCAATTGCTGTTGCGAACTCTCCTTGATCATTTGTGATTACTACTTTAGAATACATTTCTTTACCATTAGCATCAGTCACTACAACAAACACTTCATCATGTGGTAAATACTTCCTATTACTAGAAATATTGATAAACTCACCATCAGACGGATTTGGGAAAATACTGAAACTCTTATCGGGGTTAGTGTTGCCTACGAACGGATCGTTATTAACCGGAACGAGCTTCGTGTAAGTTGTTTTACCATTGAAGTCCACTTGCTTCAATCTGTAGTAACTCAATCCGATATATGGATCAGCATCTTCCGCCTCATAATTCCTAACAGTATTGCTATTTCCTGCACCATCCACATTTGCAATAACTTCAAAAGCATCTCCATCCTTAGACCTTTCAACTACAAAGTAATCATTGTTGATTTCAGTTGCAGTCTCCCACTCCAGTTTTACTATTCCTTCTTCCAAGTATGCAACAAAGTCTGTGAGTTCCACTGGCAGTGGTGAACTTGGTTTCGCATCAACTGTAAATGGTGAAAATGCAGAGGCGGATCCTGAGAAGTTCCAAGTCGTTCCGACCACGTTTATAGCAGCACCTTCTAAAGTAATGTACTCCCAGTTAGTGCCATTATGATGTGACATTCTCACTTGTGTATTGTCGAATGTAGTTTTCTCAGCCACAACATCCCAATATATGGTCAAGTTCGCTGCCTCGTCACCATCATTAGACACTGGAGTAATATCCCATGTGTAGGCTAATACATCATCTGGAACAACTGTACCTCCACTTCCGGTGCCTTCTTCATTAATATGGTTCCAGATTTCAACCGCCACATCTTCTGATCCAGCACCCGTGTTGTTGAAATCAACTCTACCAAATCCTGTAGTTGCTGCAGAAATTCCTATTGGGAAAATTGCTGTTTCCCCTACATCGACTCCATTGATAACGAAGTTTTCCGTACCGTTATTGATAATTATGAATCTATCCACATTTGCACCCAAATTAGCGATACTTGTTCCATCCCTCCAATTATCTAATGTAAAGGTATTACCATTTGCGTCAATGTAACCGGATGTACTCAAGTCTAACACATCATCCACTTGAACATCAACATTCATTGTAATAGTATTGCCACCATTGGCAAGAGTGAGATCGTGGAATGTCTCTGTTGCTACAGATGATATTTGCTGCGCACCTGAACCATCAAAAGTTACTGTTTCAGTACCTTGATCGAAACCTGCTGCACCATTTTGGTTATCCCAGTTACCTGCAATTGTAACATCATTGTTGTTAGTATTAACATCTAACACACCTCCGGCACTGATATTCAAGTCACCATCAACGTCTAAATCAGTAGCAGCATCCAAAGTCAATGATCCGGTACTAGATACCGTAATATTATTAAACGTTTCAGTAGCTGCAGTGCTGTTGATTTCTTGATTTACACCATTAAATGTAACCCTCTCAGTGGTACTTCCTTGAACAAAGCCAGCTGCACCATTATTATTATCCCACTGTCCGGCTAAAACAATGTTACCATCTCCAGCATCCATGTTCAGAATAGAATTATTATTAATAGTCAAATCGCCATCAATGTCGAGCGTCATATTCAAGCCGCTCGTGCGAACATCTGCACCACTAGTAGTAGCAATTACTACTTCATCAAATGTCTCGACAAAAGCGTTGTTCGTTATAGTCTGGTTAGAGCTTCCATCAAAAGTTACAGTTTCTGTACCTTGCTCGTATCCTGAAGAGCTTGAATTATTCGTCCAGTTACCTGCGATCGTGATATTTTTGTTTTGTGGGTTTAAAGTACCATTTGCATCAATGGTCAAAGACCCATCTATATCCAATAAAGTTCCGGCATCTGATCTAACCTCATGAGGATTTGCATTTGCTATAGTAACATTGAAGAACGTCTCAGTTGCATCAACACTTGATATTGTCTGATTTGCTGCAGTACCATCAAATATGACAGTCGCTGTTACGTTTCCTTCCTCAAATCCAGCGGTTCCTCTGTTGTTTGTCCAGTCTCCCGCGATGTTAATTGTAGACTCAGTAGCGAAATCCGTTACGGATAGAATACCCTGAGTGATCACCAAATCATTATTGATGTCTAGATCTGTACCAGGTTGTGTTCTTACTCTCGCTGTAGCATTTCCTTTGTTAACGGTCATGTTATAGAAATTCTGAGCGGCAGCGGTACTGATAATCTCACTATTACCCGCTCCATCGAAAACTACCGTACTCGTGCCTTCCGTGAAACCAGTTGCTCCTTCCTCATTTCTCCAATTTCCTTCAACTGTAATTGTAGCACTACCAGGACTAAAGGTTCCTCCTCCGTTATCATCGTTGATGAACATTCTACCCGCTATATCTAAATCTGCTCCACCGCCTATAGTAACAGTACCAGCCGATTTATTCAATTGCAATTCGTAGAAATTGATAGGAGAAGTTACTGAGCTGATTACTTGTGCTCCACTACCATTCAATACAACAGCTCTTGTTCCAGGATCAAATCCAGTAGCACCTTCATTATTGGTGAAATCACCACCAATATAGAGGTCTCTTCCGTTCACTCTAAAGTCGGCATTTGCATCGATTGTAAAGTTGTTGGAAACATTTAAATCAGCAGATGGTTGAACATCAGCAGCCGTATTTGATATTTGTAGGTTATAGAAACTTGCTGTGCTGTTATCAATTAATTGAGAAGCACCTCCATCCATAACGACAGTTCCTGTTCCGCCATCAAAGCCTGTTGCTCCTACTGAGTTCGTCCAGTTACCTCCAACACTAACAGTGTGCGCAGGATTCGCAACTTCAAATTCACCACCTTCTATGGTTACATCTCCATCGATATTAAGAGCACTTCCTGTTTGGAAAACAGCTGTACTTGGTGTCTCACTTTTGAAGCTCATATCCTCCAAGGTTGCTCCACCTGAATTGAACACCACTGTTCCTGTTGCTTTGTAGAATTCAAGCTTTGAACCTGCAGCCATTGTAAACGTGCTGGAGTTTGTGAAGTCTCCCCCGATTCTCATCAATGTATTGGCACCTAAATTAAGTGTTGATGAGTTCGTGAAATTGTCCTCAATATTTAATGAATCTGCATTGAAATTGAGTATTCCGTTATTCATCAAACTACTTCTAGTGCTAACCACAGACGATCCTGCCCCAACAGTTAACGTTCCAGAGTTGTTCAATGAATCATTAAGCCACATATGCGTGTTTGCTGCTAAGTCTACTGTTGCATTTGCATCAATAGTCAACTTGTTAGCATATCCTGTATTACCAGTGATTGTAGCCGCATCGATAAGTGGGAATGAGTTGGTTGTACCTGAAACATCTGGCACGACTGCATCAATCAATGCTGTTGGCACAAATCCTCCACCGATTCCATCATTCCAGTTAGCTGGGTCATCCCAATCTTGGTTTAATGCACCTCCAGTCCATACAACTTCTGCAGACCAGTGAATTTTATCATGAGCGTCATTATCATAATCTTCACCTGACATTGGTCCATCTGCGAATAAGAATTCGATTTCACCAGCACCAGAATTTGTTCTTCTCACATTGCTCTTACCCGCTGCAACCGCGTCAGCAAATGTGGCTTGCAATACCCTTTCTGTACCTGTCAATACTTGAGAACCATTGTAAGTTAAACAAGCACCTGAAGCATGACAGTTTTGGAAAGTACAATAAGAGAAGTTACTGTCTAAATCAACTGTAGCACCAGAAGCGACTGTAATTCCTGAAGAGTTCATGTACTCGAACGTGGCATAATTTGCTTTGAATGTTGCTCCTGAATTTACTGTAAATCCATAGTTACCAGTGTTTCCTGCCTGACGTGTTACAGTAGCCAGGTTCCCAGATGATCCGGCAACTACGAATGTTCCTCCATTAACACTTATCGCAGAATTTGAACCAATAGCAATAGTGCCATTATCTCCGATAATTAAAGTTCCACCATTGATATCTAAATTGTCAGTTCCTGAATTATCACCTAGATTAAAGGTAAGTGCACCAACGTTCATTGTACCGTTAGTTTGCTGATAATGTCTATCGACCTGAAGATTATCAGTGCTCATGGTATATGTTCCCGATCCAGAAGCCTCTAGATTGTAGAAAGAACCATTACCCGGCTTGAACGTGTGTGATCCTGCACCATCGAGATATACTGTGCCCGTTCCTCCATCCATCGTTCCAGAGTTTAGGAAATCGTCTTTGAGCGTGAGCGTTCTGTTATTAATATCAAATGAACCCGAGTTGATTTTAAATTCTCCATTGGTTTGAACATTTGAAGATAATGAAACACTGCTAGTAGCAGAACTCTCCAAATGGTTGAATGGATATAAATTTGAAATACTTGCTACCCCCGAAGTTGGCACCATGATAACCCTTCCAGCGTTGGCTGTAAATACACCGGTTGCCGATTGACTGAAGTTACCACTCAAATAAAGTGTATCGTTTACAGAGTTCATAAATAAAACACCATCATTGGCCAGTTCCGAGAAAACCACTAGATCAGAATCTGAATCAGCAGGGGTATTCATTGTTACAATTCCACCAAGTTCAATATTCAAGTTTTTAACCTCTGCCGCACCCACAGTTAAGTTTGGATACCTTGGTCTTCCTGCTGGAATAATAGCATCTAAATCTCTGTCAGGCACACTAGCAGAACCGAAGTTTGCTGCCCAGTTACCTACATTGTACCAATCATCATCAATGTTACCAGTCCAGTACATTTCTTGCGGCTCAATCCAATCAATGATATCACTTGGATCATTATCATAATCCTCGCCTTCAAAAGTTCCTGTTGAGTTGAAGAATTCGATTGTACCCATAGTGCTCACGACTTTCTTCACATTTGAAGCTCCTCCAAAAGGATTCGTTGGGAAACTGGCATCCTCAATCCATGGATCTTGATTACCAGGTACTGTGGCTGAATCAGTAAACTGCTGATTATTTTCTATAGTCAAACATGCACCACCCCAATCACAATTGTTGAATGTACAGAAAGAGAAGTTGTCTGTTGAATCAACCCAACCAGTTGATCCGACAACAACACCACCATTTTCCATGAATTCGAACAGTGCATATTTTGCAGAGATCTTGCCATCTACATTGAAGTTATACCTTCCCGTGTTGTTGGTTATTGTTACAGGATCACTTGTCGTTCCGACAGCCTCAAATTCAGCGCCAGCGTTTACTGCAAGTGTACTATTGTTTTCCATTTGCAGATCACCAGCAGGGCCCATCTTATAGATACCATCAACAGTAATAGCGTCTCCGTTTCCTCTAAACTCAACTTCTTGACCATTACCATCAAAGGTAGTTCCAGATCTTATTTGAAAAGCATTGTATATTATCGCATTATCTTGTAATGTATATTCAGCTGTAGTAGCTCCTGTTCCAAGTGTCAATGCTCCAACAGTACCTCCATTAAAACTAATATTCGCTGACCCACTTGCTTTGTTCAAGATATAATCTCCATTAGTATTCCACCAATATCCTGTACCTGAAGCCAACATATTGTTTCCAACTTCAATATCTCTGCCAGCTGGGTAAAATCTACCTTGAATAACAGTTAAATCATTTAGTACTGTTAGCTTATCTACTCCAGGATAAGAATAGTAAGCATTATCACAGTTTATTTCTAGATCATAGAAAGCCTTGTTTAATCCATTATCGGCAATTTGAAGCGCTTGATTAAAGTTAGTGCCATCCATAGTCACTTTGCCCGTTCCAGCGTAAAATTCCCCAGTATAATGGTTATACCAGTGACCACCACATTCTATATCGAAGTTATTACTGTGTAGATCGGCATCATCAAATATGTATATATGGTTCAATGCATCTACAGGACCGTCAAGAGTCTTGTCATTGTTGTAGTAGAATCTAAGTTGTCCATATTGTGCACTCCTTACGGTCTGATTGGCCGTTCCTTGATAGTACGCGTAGCTT
>JALEGO010000321.1 GCA_022763165.1 Flavobacteriales bacterium | reverse complement strand
TCTCATTTTATGAACGTGTTGGATTCAATTCCAAAACGCACATTGGATTTAAAAAATCATTGAATTAAGCTTAAGAAATATCCGTTTTGACGGTTGATTCCCTTAGTACTTACAATAGTGCTCTTAAAACTGTAAAAAGTGTTATTCGATCCTATACAAATTCAGTTCCTTTGATTTAAAAGATTTAATATGAAAAAGACAGCATTAATTACGGGCGCCTCAACGGGCATAGGTAAAGAACTAGCCAAAATACACGCAAGCAAAGGAGGAGATTTGGTGATCGTAGCAAGAAGAGAAGAAAAACTAAATGAACTAAAAACCGAGTTAGAAGCTACTTACAATATCAGTGTTAAGGTCATGGCTAAAGATTTAACCGTTTCTAGCGTACCGCAGGAAATCTATGATGAACTTAAAAATGAAGGTATTGTAGTTGATTATTTGATTAACAATGCTGGTTTTGGAGGTCATGGAAAATTTCATGAACGTCCATGGGAGAAGGACTTGGCAATGATACAGCTCAATGTTGTCGTTTTAACGGAATTGACAAGATTGTTCCTTCCTGATTTTGTGAAGAGAAATTCAGGAAAGATATTGAATGTTTCCTCTACTGCGAGTTTGTTACCCGGCCCATTACAAGCGGTTTACTACGCGACTAAAGCTTATGTAACGTCATTTAGTAATGCCATTGCTGAGGAACTTCACGACACAAATGTAACGGTAACGGCTCTGTTACCTGGCGCCACAGAAACAGAATTTGCCCAGACATCAGGAATGGATAAAACGGATCTATTCAAAAATACATTTAGCGCGGCCTCAGTGGCTCTATCTGGGTATGAAGGGATGATTGCAGGAAAACTAGATGTTATGGCTGGATTAACCTTTACTCAAAGAATGATGATGGCATCTATTCCATTGACACCGAAGAAGATGTTACTTTCCCAAGTTCGAAAGATGCAGGAAATCGATTCATAGTAAGGGAAGTTGGTTCATTTCAAATATGTATTTTAGCAAGACATAGAATAAAACAAATGGAAACGAACTGGGAGCTTGAAGAAACGGTTTTAGATAACATCGATACATTTCAAAACAGTTTTTTTCAGAGACACATTCCAGCCTTAGCTCATGAAAATGTTCAGCTCAATGATGATGTTTCAAAAGCTTATCAGTTTCCAACGCTCTATGGCAATGTCTCTTGTTCAATTGGCATCTTCTTTTGTAATTACGATCGAGCTCAAGAAATACTACCAAACGAACACTATTCTCCTGTTAAAATGCTAAAAAACAGGACCGTAGTAATATTTTCAACGTACCAATACAGGGATGTTCTTGGGGTAAAAAGCTATAATGAGATTGGTATGACCATTCCTGTTTTCTATAAAGACTCAGGTCCAGCAGTGTTACCGCTTCTTAAGAAAGACATGAAAAACTTTGGTTATCATGTCTTTAGTATGCCGGTAACCTCATATGAAAATCAACTAAGAGGCCTGAGAATTTGGGGATTACCCAAAGTAGTGGAACGCATCGACATAGAAGTAAAGAATGGATGGAGCAATACTAAAGCCTTTGATAAAGACAATAAAGCCTATTTTGAATTAAATATTCCCTGCTCAGGCAAAAAAACAATGCTTGATGAAAACAATTGGCTTTATTCGAATTTCGAAGGAAAAGACCAAATCACAAGATCACATCTATACGGAAGTTTCAATGTTCAAAAATTCAGCTCTAGAATCTTATTCAATAAAAAGTCTAAACATCATTATCTTATCGTTGGTGATTCCGAAAGGGCAAATACCCTGAATAAATTAGAGATAGATCCAGCCCCACTTCAGTTAAGATATTGTGAAAATATGAGTAGCAGTGTTTATCTACCAAACACAATTTGAGTATTCCTAATACTCAATTAAAACAGGAAGGTGATCAGAAAGCCAATGACCAGTGCTCATCTTATCATCAAGATGCTCATATCTTTTTACATCTACGCCCTTAGTCAGAATGTAGTCAATTCTTAAATCAGGTATCACATTTTTCTTGAATCCATTATAGGTGCCAAGTGGCCCTATAATTCCTTCTGAAATCGTTGATGCATCTTTAAATTCACCAACGAGCAATGCCATTTCTTCTGAATTGACTTGGCTATTAAAATCCCCCATTAAAACTACCGGCCAATTTTTCTTATTGATTTTTTTAACCTTCTCAAGAATAAGCTTTGAAGACTCTATTCTGGCTTTCAGCCCTTTGTGGTCAAAATGTGTGTTTAGGATTAAAATTGTATCCATGTCATTTTTTTGTACAAAAACTCCATAAGTACATATCCTTTTCTTTGATGCATCCCAACCAATTGATGGAGCGTTTTGCTTTTGAGAAAGCCAAAATGTAGCGTTTTCAACTACTTTAAGCTTATTATGATTATAAAATATGGCATTGAACTCTCCCTTTCGTTTTCCATCGTTTCTACCTACTCCTATGTATGAGTAATTACTTAAATTGATGTCTATAAACCTAACTTGATCTTCAAGCCCTTCCTGAATTCCAAGAATGTCAGGCGCACAAGAGTCAATAAAACTAATAAGTTCAGACTTTCTGATTTTCCACTGATCAATACCGTCCCTTTTGTTCTTGTATCTTATGTTAAAAGACATGATTTTACTTGATTGACTAAATAGACCAATGGTAAGAAACAATGACAAAAATGTGGGGAGGATGTTGCGCATTTTGTTTTATTACAGCCACAAATGGATCAAAGCTTGTCAGCTCTAATCATTAATTCCGATTTCGATCAAAAGTAAGGTTTAATTAGCTCCAGTCAAATGAAGGTGCCAAACCCTTATTTTACCTCCTCATCTGCTCCCAGGTTCTTCAGTAACTTGACCAAGCTTTGATCCCCTAATTCTTCTGCAATTCTTAACGGAGTAGTACCCGCAATATGGTTGAGATCAATTTTGAAGTTCTCAATAAGCTCAGACACCTTTGAAAGGTCTCCAGACTTTATGGCAGCCATAGCTTCATCCTTACGCATTTGTTCTCCAGCCCAAAGATTCATGCTGTCCATACTTATTGATTGACCATGATTTTCTAGTAATTCTTTGATTTGAGAATCTCCATTAATAATGCATAAAGAGTAAGCGGTATCCCCCACCTTGTTTTGGATTGTCATATCCGCTCCATTTTCAATCAATGCTTCACACATATCGAAATTTCCTTTTATCACTGCGACCATCAATGCAGAGTCTCCTCTGTAGTTCTTATCATTCAATGTTTTCTTTGAGAGCAGTTTCAAAAAAGTTTTGCGATCATTTAAATATATGGACTTCATAAATTTACTTAAGCCCCTATTATGATCTGCTGTTTTATTCTTTTCCTTAGAATTTTTAGGAAAAAGCTCTGCAAGCTCTTCCCTAAGACTTGCGTAGTGCGCAGCAGTCTTTTTAGACTTATCAGCATATTTGAGGTCTGCACCTGCTGCGATAAGTTCCTTTATAATCGTAATATTTCCTTTTTTTACAGCTAAAATCAGCGGACTTGGATTTCCATCATTCAATAAATTCAAGTTTACATCTGCCCCCGCACTTATTAAGGCGAGGGTCAAGTCGTCATGTCCTTTCTTCAATGCGGTTAATAAAGGAGTTTCCCCCCAAGAAGATTTTGCATTAATATTCGCTCCAGAATTGAGCAGATACTCAGCTGCTTCAAATTGATTATTGTAAACAGCAGAATGTAAGGGACTACTTCCATAAGGAAATGGGTTCACACTTGCGCCATGAGATAGCAGGACTTCCATGATTTCGATTTCACCTTTTGCAGCAGCATTGTTTAGAGGTGTTGAATACCATTCATTGGAAATATTGGGATTCGCTCCATGTTCTAATAGAACTTTGACCATCTCAAATCGACCTAAGGAAGCCGCACTAGACAAAGGACTTCCTCCATAAGATGATTTCAATTCAGTATCGGCTCCTGACTTGAGCAGCATCTTGAGTAGTTTTAGATTATTCTTGTCAACAGCAATCTCCAAAGGAGTTGTGCTTTCAGGATGTAAATTATTTGGGTCATATCCAACCTCAAGTAGGCCCTTAATGATTCCTTGCTTTCCGGAATTAATCCAATACAAAAATGATTCTATACCGCACTTTTCTTTTAGCAATTTAAATTCGGTTTTCTCCCATTGCTCAATCGATCTACCGCTCGTTTTTTCTATTTCATCTAGAAAGCTTTGAAAGTGTTCTTCTAAAACTCTTCTACACGGCTTATTATCGTCAGTCAACTCATATGCACCCCTTGCCAACCAATCCTGCATATCGATATCTGCTCCATGATCTAACAATAGCTGTGCAATTTTGGCCTTTTTAGCCTTTTCATCGTATGCTTCACAAGCTGTTAATAAGGGCGATGTTCCTTTAGATTTTTGTTGGTCATTCGGATTTGCTCCGTGTTCTAACAAGGTTTTCACGATTTCATATTCCCCATTACTGGTATATGAAACGATTAAGGGTTGATCAAACTGATCTGGAGCCCTGAGATCTCCTCCAGCCTTACCAATAATTTCAAGTGTCTTAGCACGTTTGCTTGACTTAAAATCACCCCAAACTAGAGTAAGATTGTAAGGAGAAAGGTTTGAAATATCACCTCCTTTCTCAATATACTTTTGCAGCTTTTTGTGATTATCTTTTTCCAAAATTTCATCAAGTTCCTCCACATAATTTGGATCTTCAGGGTAGTCTTCATCTTCTCGACTACTCCTTTTGGCTTTGTTTTTCTTTAGTAGTTTTATGTACTCCGTTTTTCCTTCTTCCTCAGCCTTTTCTAAAATGCTGTAACCATCCTCATCTGTTGCATTTACATCAGCTCCAAGTTCAATTAATTTTTTGAAGCTTTTGAAATTATCCCAATTTAAAGCAGTCATTAGAGGTGTGTCCCCATCACCATCTTTGTTGTTGATATCGGCTCCTTTTTCTATCAAAAATGTGATTACCTTTACTTGATCTCCCTCAACAGCCTGTGTCAAAGGGGTTTTTTCACTATCATCATAACGATATTCAATGTCCATTCCAAGATCTAAATACGCATTGACCAATCGTACAGGGCCTATCTCGCAAGCCTTGTAAAAATTTTCAAGACCTTCCTTTTCATCTATTCTTTCACATAGCCCAAACTCTCTAATAACCTCCAATGCACCTGAGCTAATTTCAAAAGATGATTTTTTAACTACTTTATTCTTTAGCTTAAATCTATTCTTTGAAACCGGTTCATTTGAAGATGTCTGTTGCTCTACTTTTTCATTTTTCTTGCTAATCTTACTTCCGTCTATTGGTTTGTTCCAAACCTTCTCATCACCGCTAACACCATTTGGCATCTTAAACCTTTGACCAACTTCAAGATGCTCAAGAAATTCACTATTAAACAATTCAATTTCAACATTATAATGAGGCCATTGATCTTTGTCTATATATTGAATTACTTCCTTTTTGGACATGGAATCGAAGTCCGGAATTTTATCTCCATTCAAATCTGAAATACCATATCCTTTAATGATTCCTGTAGCCAAATGACAGTACAAATCATCATCAAAATCAAATTCGTGTTTTTCTTGATAATGATTCAGGACTTGACCTAATTTTTGCTCTATATTGATATTGTCAACATCATCCACCATACCATGCGAGCATATAGCAAGAGCTGTCGCTTTGTTGTCTAATACGAGTCTTGTCATCTCACTATAAAACTCAATTTTCAGCTTGATGATTGAGCCCTCAATTTCAGATACAATTACCAAAGGATCAGAGTAATCCATCAAATCTTTATAGCTCAGGGGTGATGACAATTTTTGAAAATTCTCATCGAATCCAGCTAATCCAATTGAGGTCATCTCATCAATGTCAATATTTCCATAACTCGAAGAGCCAGAATTGATTACATTAAAGAATATATTTTCTTCCACAGGGTTGTAGATGCAGAGTCCTAGCCCTCCACTATAACCTGCATCCAGAATAACTGTTTTACCATGATATTTTGCCAACAATTCTGCTTGAATGGTAATGCCCTTCGCTAACTCCATTGTGTCATAGGCTTTAGCTGAATATCTGGGCATAAAGACATACTTTTCTTGAAGATGTTTGGGATATTCTGAAAGCAAAAACTTTGGAATAGGTATCCATCCTTTTGAATTGTTATAGTCTGCAGTTAGATTTTTAGTTTCGACCTCTGAATTTGGATGAACAGGTTCACATTTGTCATATTCGTGGCAAGGATCGTAAGCCGCACTATCCCACTCTGTACCTTCAAATAGGTGCTCAATCCATACCTTATTTGTCACAGTAATCTCCAATTTACCTTTAAGCCATCCTTCAGGTTTGTTCCAATAGGAATGATCATAATCATCCAATGCCTTTTGGGGAGGTTCATTATTCAATTCCAAAACTTTACACGACTTAATATAGCCCTTGGTGTACTTCTGCATCCAATTTGAATCCACAAGATTATTGACATCTAATTCTTTTCCTAAAGCATAGCCTTCATATGTGTCATTTGCAATTAAGTGAAGGGCAAAGCCCACCGATGATGAAATGTACATGGCATCTGGGTGGACCACTTGCACATGAAGTGTCACTTTTTTTGATTTTCGGTCTATTTTTTCAGCAATAACCTCGTAGAGTGTTGACATAAAATAATTTTCACACAATGTACAGCGATGTTGTGAATCTCAACAATTGAAATGATTGCCTGGTAGTACTATTTTATGGCTTGGCCAGTGGAGATATTAAATAAAAAAGAGCCCGAAGGCTCTTTTTCGATTTTTATTGTAAAACGTTGTACCATCCGTGAAGATGGATTTGTAAGAACGAGTTATAAAAGTACTAAGTTTATCTTGATTCACAAAATAAGATAGTCATAATGTAGTAAAAACGACAATTGCCATATCGTTTAAAACAAGAGAAAACTAGTAATCTATTAAGCAGTTGTTTATCAACCCATAACCTTCAAACAGCAGGTTAGGAGGTACATTCACCGGGTATAAATTTCAAAGAAATTTAATTGGATTTTATTGAAACAATATCATCAGTTTCTCGAATAATATTTCATCGATTTGATTATGAGTAGGCAACTTGAGCATGATACAAATTCCTTTAAAAAGAACTGGAAAAAAGACTTGATAGCCGGTTTTAGTGTATCTCTAATTGCCCTTCCCCTATGCCTTGGTATTTCCATAGCCTCAGGTTTCCCTCCGGTAGCAGGATTGATTACTGCAATTGTTGGAGGAATGCTTGCTTCTAGAATTTCTGGGTCATTCGTTACCATAAGTGGACCTGCTGCTGGGCTCATCGTAATTAGTCTTTCAGCTGTCGAAACAATGGGCGGTGGAGATGCTATAGCAGGATATCGTTATGCCATTGCTGCAATTTTCATTGCTGGAATTTTCAGTGTTTTATTAAGCTTTTTGAAGGTTGGTAAACTAGGAGACTTTTTTCCTACTGCAGTAGTTCACGGAATGATGGCTGCTATTGGAATTATCATTATAGTGAAACAATCGTTTGTTGCAATGGGATTGGTTTCTCCAAAAGGTAGCATTCTGCATGTTATGGCACTCTTACCCGATGCCCTTATACATATGAATCCGATAATTTTTCTCATCGGGCTCATCACCATTCTCATATTGGTTTTTCAACCCAAGATAAAATACAAACCTATCAAGATTATTCCCGCTCCAGTGTGGGTCTTGTTGGTTGCCATTCCATTTGCTCACTTCTTTAATCTTTTTGAGGCACATGAATACTCAATAAGATCTCTTCACTATAGCCTGGGACCACAACTATTAGTAGACCTTCCGGATAAGTTGGCGGAAAGTATAGTACTTCCAGACTTTTCAAAAATGGGTGAAACGCAATTCTGGATTTCTGTTATCAGCTTCACTTTAGTCATGTCCATGGAGACGCTAATAAGCGCAAAAGCCGTTGATCAACTCGACCCCCAAAAGAGGAAATCAAACTTAGACAAAGACGTTAGAGCAATGGGTGCTGGAACTGCTGTTGCAGGCTTTTTAGGGGGACTTCCTATGATATCTGAAATCGTACGTTCTTCTGCAAATGTCAATTATGGCGCTCGGTCACAATGGGCGAACTTCTTTCATGGCGGTTGCTTATTGCTTTTTATGGTTGTCTTATCACCTCTAATCGAACAAATTCCTTTGGCAGCCCTGGCCGCGTTGGAAATCTACACCGGCTTCAAACTTGCGGCTCCTAAAAACTTTAGACACTCTTTGGAAATCGGAAAAGCCCAGCTGGCCATATTTACCATAACGCTCATAGCAGTTCTGGTTACAGATCTGCTTGTTGGTGTAGTTATTGGAATGTTATTCAAACTTATAATTCATATGGTTTATGGAGCGAAGCTCAGAGATCTGTTTAAGATTAGAGCTGAAGTTTCTAGTCAAAATAAAACCGTGAAAATCAAGCCTAAGGGTTCAAGTATTTTTTCAAATTACTTATCCCTTAAAAAAATAATCGATGATAATTTAAACGAAAATGAAGACATCATGATTGATTTTGTGGATGTTGAGATCGTAGATCACACGGTAATGCAAAATTTAGAAAATCTTGAAAATGACTTGAAAAGAAGAAATAAATATTTAGCGGTGTTGGGAATGCACAATTTACATCCTGCATCCAATCACCCCTTGGCAGCACGCACAACTAAAACGTTTTCCTTCTTGAAGGGTCAACAAAAGTCAAGTCGAATGGATCGTTTGATTTCTTATGCCGAAAAAAACGAATTAGAATTTACTCCTCAACAAATTAAACGACTTGATTCATGGAAGGCTTTTGATTTTGCGACATCGACAAGAGTAAACTCCGTTAAAAACAGATTGACGGGCTTCTTGGAGCACTCGAGAATCAACATAGCCGATGTGGAATTCATTGAGGGCGCCCAAACCACAGAACAAAGACATCGTTTAACAATAATGAAGATTAAACCTGAAAAAAGAGGAATCGTTCCCTTTACATTAGAAAAGGATAAGATCTTCGATAAGGTCATTTCGGGCTGGAAAGACATCAATTTTGAGTCACATCCAGAATTTTCGAAATTCTATTATTTGAAATCAGAAAATGAAATTGACACAAGAGCCTTTTTTACAGAAAACATGTTAAACCTGTTTGAAAAGTACCAGGGACTGCATATTGAAAGTAGTGGCAAAGATTTTACCGTTTATCTCAAGGATGGCTTATTGGATCTTGCTCAAATTTCGATGTTGAGATCATTTGCAGAAGAATTTGATAAGCTCATTCATACTGAAGATGATTTGACTACAGAAAACGTCCTGGCCGTTGCGAACCACCTTGATGAATCAAAAGAATAATTCATTCAATAAATGTAATTTAGCTCAAACCTAAATCCGATCAATGGTCCTTATTCAGTCCGTTTCAATGCTAATTTTTCTGACTTTACGATAAGATCAGAGCATTGCTCTTCGATGGGTTCTACAATAATAGGATAATCTCCATTGGCAATGAGTCGAAATGCTTTCATTCTGAAATTACC
>JALEGO010000320.1 GCA_022763165.1 Flavobacteriales bacterium | reverse complement strand
TGTTATTCGCATTAATCTGACCATCGTCTACATCAATTACTCCATAAATGTTGCAGCCAGTGTTCACTGTAACTTGTGGCGCGGTAACAAAGGTGTTTTCTACAAGAAGATCCTCAAAGAAAGTTGCTCCCGTTCCTCCAATACTCTGAGCTGCTGGTCCATTGAACCTAACTCTAGAATTGCTGTGTGTAAAACCGGTTGAACCAGCATTATTTGTCCAGTTTCCGCTTACACTGAAGTTAGTAGAACTTGGATTAAGAATGGCTCCAGAACTAATAACCAAATCTCCAAAGCTAATACTATCACTTCCAGACGTCAATGTCACGCCATTTGAGTTTTGAATCACAGCATCCTCAAAGTTGATCAACCCAAAAATTGTTTGTGCAGAGCCTCCTGAAAAGTAAACTGTATCGCCATCCTCGGCAGTTGAAACAGCTCCACTATCAACAACATTTCCCGTAATGTTAAAGGCTGTATCATACTTTAATACTCCCAGGTTCCCAATTTCCAATTCTCCAAATGTTACCTCTGATGAAGCCGCAAGTGACACACCATCGGCAGAAGTATTTTCAATTCTTACTTTACCTGTAAAGGACGTCTCTCCATTGATATTTTGAGTATTTGAGCCATCAAAGAGAACCACATTCGTAAAGGCTACCGTTCCATTAATGTTTTGAACGGCTGTTCCGTCAAAAGTTATTGAATCATTTTGTGTTATAGCTCCAGTACCTTCTTCTGTCCAGTTACCAATGATGTTAATGGTATGATTGTTTTGATCCAAAGTACCATTCTTAATTTGCATGTCTCCATGAAAATTAGTGTTGTTCAGCGGAGCATCTAGAATCGCTCCTGCTGCATTGTCTATAGCCAAATTGTGATAATCCGTGTTAGTATTGACTCTTATATTTTGAGAAGAGCTTCCGTTGTAAGCAAAGGTCGACTCTATACCCGAACTTGCCTCGATAATTCCGCCACTACCGACTGAACCTGCAACTGCCAAGTAGGCATTGGCATTGTCCAAATCAAGACGGCATTTGGCATCGGTGGCTAAGCCTAAGACTAAAATATTAATGTCCTGCCCGATTGAAATTGAATCTCTCACGTCAACTACAACTTCAGCATGAGTGCTTCCTTCAATTCTTAGTTGAAGATCTTCGTGAAGCGTTGTTTGATCATTGACCTGAAAATTTATCGGTTGCCCACTGCTGGTTGCTTGGTTATACAGTCTTAAGTCAGAATGGCAGATAAACGATCCATTAACATTAAAGTCAAAGTTGGAAACGGTAGTTCCTGGACCACCTGCCCTAATATCATTTCTTCCAGAAGTGCGCGTAATCTCCAGTGATCCTCCGGGGTTAATATTAAAACTCAAATCGATACCATCATCATCCGTATTGATGAATAAATTACCACCGATTTCCATATGACCATTGATATTGATGAATATTTCTGATGCATCAACGTCATCATAAATTTCGACAGAATCAAGTACCCAAAGTGTATCCCCAGCATTGATGTTAAAGAACACTTGTGAACCTCCATCATCAAATATGACTAGCCTTTTACATGAGTCATTTTCTGTAACAGTGATATTGTGTCCTGGATTAATGATAACAGTATCATGTAACCCTGGAATAGCACCGGATTGATCCCAAGTAGCACCATTGTTCCAATTCCCTGTTGAAGTATTGGAATTGAACACGGTCGCGTTGGTGATGAAAAAAGTAGTGGCTAAAAAAATCGTAGTAAGAATTCTAATCATAGTCCTATATTTCTGTATTTCGCAATGCTGTAAAACAGGGTTTTACGTAATACATAGATTTATGTTTCAAACTTAGTAAAAAAACCATTAAGGGATTTGTGAAAATTAACAATTACATCCGCAAATGTGATTTATATTTGCAGGCAAATTAACTTTACAGCTTGAAGCAAAGTGGAATTGTAAACGTAAACGATGTCAGAGTCGTTATCAATCTATTGCTGAGAAATTGGTACTGGTTTGTAATCTGTATTCTTATTTCTGGAATAATATCTTACTTCTATACTTATAGACTGGCGGATATTTATGCAGCAAAAACTCAAGTGATATTGGAATCGGGTGATGAGAATCCCGCCAACTTGGTTTTTTCGAACAACTATTATAACAGTTTCGAAAATGTAGCCTCCCAACAGCGTGTAATAAAATCTGCAAATCTTATTGAGGGCGTAATCGATCAATTAGACCTGAATATTTCTTATTTCATTGTTGGAAGAATTAAGACTACAGAAGTGTACCAAAACATGCCGTTTAAGGTATCTTTGTCTCATGAAATTCCCGCACTTTACGGAACCGATTTTCATCTTAAAATTCAGGATACATCTGAATTTGTGCTTAGGTACGATCATGAGGAGCAGGAAATTGAAAAGAAATATAAGTTTGGTGAACTAATCACTGATTTCGGATTCTATTTCAAAATAGATAAAAGCCCCAATCTCAATGAGGAACGAGCACGTTCTGCCGGAG
>JALEGO010000319.1 GCA_022763165.1 Flavobacteriales bacterium | reverse complement strand
GCACACAACCCTACGCTCCACAATATATGTGGTCAAATGGAGCTACATCTCAAACCATAAGCCTAGGAGGGTGGCCTGGATCGTATTGTGTAACGGTAATGGACTCCGTTGGTTGTCATGCTGATACTTGTGGTTATTTTAATCCAGCCCCGGACTCTGTTTGGCCAGGCGACTGTGACTTCAATGGTGTAGCTAACATATTTGATCTTCTTCCAATTGGTTTTGGCTACAATCAACAAGGGCCCATAAGAAACAATGCCACACTAAACTGGGTAGCCCAACAAGCAAACCCATATAATAGCTCATATTTAAATGGGGTGGACTACAAACACGCTGATTGTAATGGAGATGGCATAGTCGACTTAAATGATGCAAGCGCCATACTCTTAAATTATGGACTTACACACAATAAAGGAGAAAACGATCCCCCAACTCTTCTTGGGGTTCCAACCTTAAGCTTTCAACCAAGTGTAGATACAGTAACCGTGGGGTCTCCTGTCAGCATTCCAATTCATCTCGGGGATGCCCAGAACTCTGTTGACAGTATTTATGGATTTATCTTCAATATTAATATAGATACCTCTTTAGTAAAACCTGGGGGATCCATATCATACAATCCTTCGTGGATGGGGACACTGAACACCGACCTCATAACACTCCAACGAGAAGACTTATCCAATCAGATCATTATCAACGGAATGGTGCGAAATGATCAATTAAATCAATCTGGGTTTGGAGAAATAGCACAGCTTAATATTGTTATGCAAGATGATATCGCTGGTAAAACATATATTTTCGATACACTTAACCTATCTTTCTCAGATGTCTTTGCTATTACTTTCTCTGGGGACACAGTGTCAGTAAATCAATCAAACCAGAGTATTATCGTTAAGCAATCAACGAGTACCACTGGAACTGAAAGCTTTGTATACGACCCATTTAAAGTATACCCCAATCCAACTCAAGGCTCAATTTGGGTAGACGGACCAATTAACAAATATGATGTCCTTGATGCTAGAGGAACCTTATTAAAAAGTCAAGAAGTCGGACAACAATCAAATATCAAATTGGAGTTGGACCTTCCCAATGGATTATACTTTATAAGACTAAACAACCACTGGACACGAAAGATTACGATTAGAAACTAAACACAACAAAGCGCCCCAAAAGGGCGCTTTTTCTT
The DNA here is from genome assembly GCA_022763165.1 of Flavobacteriales bacterium. Taxonomy (GTDB): domain Bacteria; phylum Bacteroidota; class Bacteroidia; order Flavobacteriales_G; family JALEGO01; genus JALEGO01. The sequence continues at coordinate 9,915 of JALEGO010000319.1, read as the reverse complement.
TTAATATAATATTTTTAAGACAACGCCTTACTTCAAGTAAGTGAGGCAGTCCATTTTGAACGAGTAAGATCAAAGAATATTTTCTTGTGGTTATCTCTAATGCACAATACATTTACAACATACCTCCCCCTTTACAGTCTCGCAAACACTAACACATTTAACAACACAAGAAATGAAAAACAAAACCACACATTCTAACACTACCTCCAAACTCTTTAATTGGCCAAATTTCTGGACTTCAATGATCTATTCAATCATACTGACCATCATCATAGGTAATATTTGGATTCTAACCGTAATGTTCTCTTAGCAGAAGCAAGGAAAAATTCAACACAACTGATCTTCGATCAAACACAAAACAACAACTAAAACAACAAAAATTATGGAACATTTTAACGAAAATGATACTAAAACTTATTTCAACCTAAAGTCTGGCTTTATTGCCCTTCTTTTACTTACGTTTTGTCTACTAGCCATTGAAGTGAGTGCATCACACAGCACCGCTGCCAATTTAAGGTACAAGCACCTTGGAGGCAATACATATGAAGTGAAACTAGACTTTTTTAGAGATTGCTCAGGCATTTCGGCTCCTTTGAATCCAACGATAAATCTAGAATCAAACTCATGTGGGTATACTGGAATAAACGCTGTTCCAATACAGCTCACACCTGATTCAGGGTTCCCAGTAGAAGTAGACAGATTGTGTGCCAATGTCGCCACAAACTGCGTTAACCCTGCTTCTAACTATATGGGCATCCAAAAATATTCTTATTCCGGTGTCGTAAACGTACCATCAAATTGTGCTGACTGGAAGTTCAGTTATTCAATTTGCTGCAGAAACCCTGCAATCACGAACATAGTCAGCCCCGGAGGACAGTCAATGTTTGTAGAAGCTTTGTTGAACAATCTAGATTCCTCGGCTTCAAACTCGTCTCCTGAATTCATAACAGACCCTTTTCAATTTTTGTGTATTGGACAAAATATCACGCTAAGTCAAGGTGCCATAGACCCTGATGGGGATTCATTGGTTTTCAGCTTGGTCGACCCTGCTGTGAGTTCGACTCAATTCGTGAGCTACCTACCTGCGTTTTCCGCAAATAACCCGCTGAGCTTAGCGCCAGGAACCTCTTTGCAGTTTGATCCCACAAATGGTTCACTAAACCTGACTCCCGTAGCTCTGGAAGTATCTGTTTTTGCCGTTAAAATTGAAGAATATCGAAACGGTGTTTTATTGGGAACATCAATTAGAGATATGCAGGTTCAAACTGTACAATGTCAAGGAAACAATCTCCCCACAGTTTATAGCCCACAAGCACCCAATTTTACTTTGCAAACTTGTGTGAACGACAGCCTTTTTCTACAAATTTTTGGAAATGATCTAGACTCTAATCAAAATCTCACGATTACACATTCAACCCTGCCTGGATGGTCTTTTATCTCTGGAAACGGAACATCTAATCCAGTTCTACAATTAAGTTGGAATCCAACAATTCAGGATATCGGAACACATACGTTTACCGTCACTATTCAAGACGATGCTTGTCCAAGCAAAGGTTCGCAAACATTTACCTATACGATTATTGTAAATGGTTTCGATGCTGCCGCAGTTAGTGCTGCAATCGTTGATGAATCCTGCTCAGGGCAAGACGGTTCAATTGCTCTAGGAAACATTCCTTCAAATGTTTCTGTCTTCTGGACTCCATCAAATTTTGGAAGTGGTACGTCTCTAAATAATATTCCCAGTGGAATCTACATTGCAAGCTTTATAGACTCTCTTTGTGGTTCGCAACAAGTACATACCTACTTTGTGGGCAAGGACAGCTGTGCAAGCAATCCCATTGATACAGGCTGCAAGTATTTTTCAAACGTATATGGTGACTCTTTGGGCAATGTTTTCACTGCCAATGGATATGATCCTGTAAATGATGAAATCTTCTTGGCGGGGAAAAACCTTTCAGGTGGATTTGCTACACTAGTACGTATCAGTGGAAATGGTCAACTCCTTTTATCTAAGCAACTCATTGGTGGACCAAGCAGTTATTCTGGAATCGAAAGAGCTCCAAATGGAGATTTTGTTCTGTATTCAAATGCCGGAGAAAATCATACCATAACACGAACAAATGCTCAAGGAAATATCCTTTTTTCCAAAACCTTTGATAATGCTCGAGAAAGAGAAGGTAAATTGGTAAAATCAAATGGGGATTCATATTTCATTGTGAGCTGGTATACACCAGGGTCAATTTCTGTGGATGACATTTTAATCCATAAAATTGATGGGAATGGAAACGTTTTATTTACAAAAAGATTTGATAATGAAGATGATCAAACTTATGATGCTAGAAGTAACGGTCAAGGTGGTTTGCTTTTAGCTGGAAGTCCTCACAATGTTCCTTTTGATACGGATATCTACGGCTTAGAAATTGATGCCAATGGAAATCTTTTGAACTCAACAAAGATCAAATCATTCAATAGCCAGTATGAAGAAGGAGTTGTAATGATTAAATCCAATAGCGGAGGGGCCATTTTGTTAAGCAGGCATGCTGATCAATCGGGTTCTTACAATAAATTCAGTATCATGAAGCTATCTGCAGGTTTTCAGTTGCAATGGCATAGAGAATTTACAGCACCAGGGCTTCATATGACCAACTATGATTTAGCCGAGGACATCCATGGATCTATTTATGCTTCCTACAGAAGAGTTTCAAACGGTCAAGATGTTTCTAGGATTTTGAAGCTTACTCCAGGAGGAAAGACTATTTGGACAAAGGGTTTTGATGATATGGCCTTTGTAGATATAGATGCCCTTGGGAATGGTGATTTGCTCTTAAGAGGATCAGTGGACTTGGCTCAAGGTTTAGGTGACAAAGATGGCTTTGTAGCAAGAACTGACACCTCCTTAAACTCTTGTTTAGCTTTAGATTACATTACTTATACAGATAGTGCTCTGTTCTATCAGGATTCAATTCATTTCTCTCCTTTGAGCTTGGTAATTACTGAAACCGCTGATTCTGTACACTCTTTGAATATAGCATATAATGCATCAGAGCTTTGTCAATCATGTATCGGCTGTGAGTATGCTTTTGGAGATGTAAAACTAGAATGTGGAGATAGTTCTATTTGCATCCCATTAATCGCAAACCAAGTGGTGAGCAATGGTATTATTGGTTTAGACTTTTGTCTTAACTATGATACTACAGCTTTGATGCCAACTGGTTTTGCAACTTTAGGATCTGTGGTTTTGGGTAACCTAAGTTCTGGAGCCCAGTATCACCTGAACACTCAAGTCCCTGGACAAGTATTTGGCACAATATTCTATGATTCAAGCGTTCCTTCCGGAACATTTTTCCAAGGTGCTGGTCAGGTCATTTGTGTAGAATTCGTTCCGCTTGCAAACGCATCCAACGGGGTTTATACGATTGCTTCCTGTGGTCTTGATGAGAGCTATACCTTGAGTCAAGTATCGAAATGTGTTGACAATGGTTCAATTGATCTCAATCAGGCTAAAATTAAGGCTAAAGTAGTATTTATGGATTTTGATGGCCTGCATAATGGTCCAGAAAGACCATTGAAATATGACGCTAGCAATCCACAAGACTTCTTGATCACAGAAGCCTTATCAACAAATCAATTAACAGTAAAGCATACTGATTTGAACGGTGAGTTCACTTGGGATCCAAATGATGGAAGCGATGTTGAACTTGTCAAGGATATTCAAGGTTCTTATGGAGACAGTGGCATATTCTGTACAGATGTATTCGCCTACATCAATGGAGCAGACAGCTATTTAGCAGCTTTAATTGCGTCTTTCGATCAGAATAACTTACAAGAAGGAAACAATCAATGGGTTCCTTCAGCATATCAAATGATTGCAGCTGATGTCAATATGAATGATATGGTAAGGGCAAATGACAATACCCTAATCATGGACAGAAGTATCAGAAACATCTGTGAATATCCTCAAGTTTGGAATTATACAGGAGGTACACCAAGTAACCCGCTTCCAGGAATAGGGGCAGATGTAAGTAAAGACTGGAGATTTATCAGTACTGATATGGTTTATGATCAAACTCACCCAAGCTTTGATGACTTCCAAGCAGATCCTAACTATCCTGTTTTGTTCTCATCAAATGCCAGTCAAGGATATTGGAGAGATGATGTTCCTGATGTATCCAACACTTTGAATATTGTAAGTTACAATAATGGCAGCCAGTGCCCAGATACAAATAAGTTGTTTCACGGAATTCTTCTTGGAGACATTACGGGAAGTTGGGATCCAGCAACTCCAAATCCAGTTAAAGCTTCAGGTTTTGCCCAGATAGATTTCAATGCAGTCTCCACAGGCAGCAATACTTATAGGGTATATGTTTCCTATCAACATAATGATCCAAGAACAGCTGTTGATTTCAGAATGGACTATGATGAATCTGTAATCACGGTGCTTAACACCGGTATGGAAGCTGCTGCTTTAAATGCAAACATGATCATGGATCATAATAATTTTGAAGGAGACAAGTTGTATTTGTCATCATATACACTTCAAGGTGTTCAAACAACTCAAGCATTGTACTATATCGATATCAAAGTTAACGGCACTCTTAGTGCGGCTGATTTCGGGGATGTGCTTGCTATGTTAAATGGAGAGATTGTAAACACCAGTATCTCCATCCAAACTGCCAGCAGTGTGGAGGAGCAGTTTACATTTGGTTACTTTAATGCGTATCCAAACCCTGCAACAAATTTTGTTAATGTTGAGTTCGCGTTTGACACTGATGAATTAATTGATATTCAATTAGTCTCTGCATCTGGTCAATTGATCTCTTCAAAGACAGTCAATAATTCAGGGTCTTTAAATAACCATCAATTTGATTTATCCGAACTTTCAAATGGTGTATACTTCATAAAAGCAAGTAGCCAATCCATCAATGAGGTCAAGAGAATCATAAAACAATAATCTTAGTATCTTATTTTATAACGAAAAAAGGGCGACACCAGAGTCGCCCTTTTTTTATACTAAAACTATTGGAATGAAATTTATTCAATAATCAATTTCTTAGACTTTGTTGTTTTGCCTTGAGAAACCGTGATCATATATACGCCTGATTCTAGATCCAAATTGAAATCTTTCGCCTTTGACGCCTTTAACTTTTCCGTGTGAACAACTTTTCCGTTAATGTCTGTAACAGTCAAGTTTACATTTCCTTTAACACTTTCATCTAAACTTATTCTAAAGTCACCTTTACTTGGGTTTGGGAAAATTTCAACCTCAAGAGGAGCTTCTGCTTGCTCTTCTGTGTCAATCTTTTTTACTTCAACCCTTTTTTTGACAACTTTCGGCTCTTCATTTTCTTCTGATATATCAATAACATGAACCCTTGCTTCAACCCTCACTTCATTATCATCAGTAGTTTCAGAAATGGCTGATCGAATTTTTTCTTTAAGCATCTCAGCATCAATTCCAAGTTCATCCATACCACTCAATTCAATATCGATGCTTTCCATGATCTCATTGAGCTTTTCAGAATCTATAGAGGTCTCATTCTCGGCTTCCGAATCAATGATGATTCTTTTTTCTATTCGCTTTGTTTTGCCCTCACCTTCGCTTGTTTCAGGTATTTCGTATTTATAAACTCTTACATCGGCACCTTCCGTTTCAATTTCCTCGATATCAACATCACTTGAGGATTTCACGATTACGCGCTTTTTATGGCCATCATCACTATGTGAATATGAGTAACCAATATCCTTCAATGATCCATTTTCTATGATATAAGCATCTGCTTCATCACCTGTCAAAGTGATCTCTGTTTTCTCACCATTCTCAATTGTGACGATTTTAACAAACTTGTCATTGCCATCAGCATTGCAAACAACCCTTTTTTCAATTCTGGTTTCTTTTTTGTCCTGAGCATGTATTTGAATAACACTTAAGAACAGTCCGGTCGAAATCAAGGTAAGGCGTAAAAATGCTTTTCTCATAATTATAAATTTTAATTTGAGCTAATATACGATTGGCACCTTAAACCGACTGTTAAATGGCTTGTTAAGAAAGGTTAATGAATGTTAACGCCCCTGAAAACACTGCAATACAGACACTTTGCAGCCTTCTTACTTTTGAATGAATTTGGCTACTTCAAGAATATATTCTTTTATTCCCAAAAAGTCGATAGGGGCATGATCCCCAGTTTCGCATATGATGGCTGTCTTGTCACCATCGAAACTATCATAAATGGTCTTTCCATGATTTAGTGGGACCGTTTCATCGTCTTTACAGTGAAACCACAACAAAGAACCCTTGAAGGATTCAATTTCTTTTGCATTATCGGCATCACCAAAATCTGAAAGAGTCGATCCGCTCAGAGACAAGCCTGTTTCCCCTTGTAAAACAGGTGTAATTCCTGGAAACGGAGCATCTAAAATAAGTTTTGAAGACATTAGACTCGTTGATCTCGTGCATCCATGTACTGCGGGCATGGCACCTAGGCTATTACCCATAATGACTAATCTTTCTTCGGTCAAACCCTGTCCTTTAAGCCATTCAATACATGCGTTCACATCTTCTATGAAATTGTCCGTGTTAAATTCACCTTCAGAATTTCCAAATCCTCGATAATCCAATGCCATGACACCGTAGCGATGTTTTCCTCCTACATGTGCCAAAGGCATAATATGATAATCCCAAAACGAATCCATATCCTTGCCGTTTCCATGACAATACAGTATTACCGTATCATTTTCAATTTGTGAAATGTCTCCGAGATATAAAGCCCAAAACTTGGAAGTTCCAAGCTCAAATAGGTTCACTAAACTTTCATCAATAAAATACGCAGAATCAATGTCAGCAGCAGCATTCGTAAAATCGTATTCAGAAACGCCCTCCTGTTCAGACAAAACCAATTCATCAATTCTGCAAGAGAACTGCAGGGTACAAATAAGTATTAGATGCCAAAAAAATAATCTTTTATAATGCATAACTCACTCCCAAATAGATGCCAACCCCTCCTCTGTCTTGAATTTGGACGGGTTCGATACCGTTGATTCCTTGAGGGTCAATATTAGGTGCCAGAAACTTGCCTTCGACATTGATAGACCATTTGTCTTTGACCCCAAATTGATTTCCAAGGTTAATCGTAGGAATCCAGAATTCCGCGTTGCTGCCTGACGAGCTGTTGTTCCAAAAGTCAAGCCAGTTGCTAACGCCTATATAAGTCTTTTGTCTATTGTAGTTCCAATAAAGGTTTGGAGTGATAATGGGATAAACCCTAAAAAAATCCTCACGAAAACCATAAATACCATTCGCTTCTAAAGACATACTGAAACCTGGTCTAAACCAGTTGTTCTCAGTAATACCCATAGTCAACCCACCATCTAAATGAAGATTCTCAAACAAAGCGCTCGTCACTTGCACTCCTCCGGTTACTGTAGTGTTTGATGTTATGCCGTTCGCATAATACACTCCGGTTAGAGGTAGCGGCAAGTTTCCTGTTCCACTGGAAATTGGTCCTCCAGCAGTAAAGCCCAATTGCTTTTCTCCTTTCGGAAGAGGCTCAACAATCTTAGTTACGCTGCATGATGAAAAGATAAGGGTAACAAACAAAGCCAAAGAAAGCATCGTAAACCCATTTTCTATGATTCGAAGGTTCATGAACACATCACGGTTTATAGCGAATTTAACTATTTCAAATTAAAATAAGCCATATGTCAGACTTTGCTCTTCAATAGAATTCCAAGATACCAACACCAGATTTTCGATAATTTTCCGTTAATACTATAGATTCAAGGCAATTCTTTCATTAACATTACAAGAATCAATTGTTATGAACCTCATTTAATTCAGCATGTTTAGAAAAAAGCGGATCTTCAAACTACTGCTGCTCCTGCCAATATTCTTTCTTTTAATAATCTTGATACAAATAGTATTGATCTCGATTTATCAAGATGAAATCAAACAATACGCCTTAGAATATATCAATCAAAATGAGGTAGTAGAAGTAAGTGTAGGGGAAATAGGTGACCTTTCTGTGTTCGCTGATTTCCCGAATATAAGTTTAAATCTAGAAAATCTGGGGGTTCTCCCGTATGAACCGAATGAATCTCCATTAGATTCTGCAAGAATCTCTGAATTACATATTTCATTCGATTTATTTAATCTTATTCTGGGAAACACAACAGTCCGGGCTCTTGACGCTCGTACTATGAAGATTTCAATAACACAAGGCAAAACTCAGCAGGCTTCTTCTCTAAAATGGACTGATTATCTTAAATACTTTCCAAAGAAAATTGGAGTGACAGATTTAGACTTTGAATATCAAGATCCAGCAAACAACTTTAGCCTAAGAAATACTCACGCAAACTTGAATGTGAACGTAGATGATAGCGAGGTTCTTGTTGACATCAACACTACTTTAGAGCAACTTCTCCTAGAAAATTATTCAGTCGAAAAGGTCCCTGTGCTTTTGAAAGCGGTTTATAAAAACAATCAATGGGATTTCAAAAAGATACTAATCCATGAGCTATTCGCAGTAGCACAGCTGAATCAATTAAATAATGATTGGGCCTTCAATTTGGACTTAGAGTCTTCTCTGAATGATTTGAAACCGATTTTACCCAAGAACTGGAACAAACTCATTGATGACTTAGACATTTCTTCTAAGCTCAATGGGAATATCGAAATTACTTCAAATGATGAAGTGTTATCGTATCAAGTGAATTACACCGCAAGTAAAGCAAAGCTTTTTCATAAAAGCATTAAGGGCTCTATTGAAAACATTATTTGTGCAGGATCTTATGTCAACAAGAATGGACAAGAAAAGCTATTGATACAGTCCTTTAACGGTGATTGGAGAAATTCCAAACTCAAATCTAAAGGGGTTTTAGATTTTAAAACTAAATCCTGTGATATGTCCATCAACGGTGATTTGAAAGCCGAAGACCTCAATGATTTTGTAAAAGATAGAATTAAACTCAATGGAGGCATCATTAAGGTCAATACCGCTTTTTCAAGAAATGTTCGAAAGTGGTCTGAGTTATTCAGTGAAGAATTGGCAGATTACTTCTCTGATATGACTTTGAATATTGCTCAAGTAAGCTTTGAATACAACAAATTAGACGTTCAAGACCTGAGTGGTGTTGTAAAACCGAACCTGAAAAAAGGGAAGTATCTAGCAGACGTTTCTTTCAAATATCAAGGCGCTTCTCATAAAGCAAAGACCGATTTGATTTGGAAAAAGAAATTAAAGGGAGACATTCATTTAACATCAACTTCTCTTGATTTCGATCAATTTCAACAGGATTTCCAAAGTTCTTCATCCAACTCTGATTTTGACTATGATATGCTTCTTACATATGATATTGGAGATGGTGTTTTCATGAAGGAGTTATATCACGACATTTCAGGTAAAGTAGCGCTAAACCCTAATAAAGTGCACGTAAAAAATCTAAAAGCAAAAGCATTGAGTGGAAGCCTATCCTGTTCTGTTTTGTTAAAAACCCTCAATAATCAAAAAGATTATGATATCTCTTTTGACATCCAGAAGATAGATGGTAAAGAAATGTTCCAATTGTTCAACAATTTCGATCAAGAATATGTCACTGCAGAAAATATTGGTGGTAAAATCTCTAGTTCTGGACGTTTGAGGTACACCACTGTTGATGAAAAAATAAACCCCAAAACAGTAGTTGCTTCATTTGATGTTTCGGTTGAAGAAGGAAGATTGGAAAAGGTCAAAATATTATCAGAGTTGGTTGCAGAACTTAAACAAAATAAGCTGTACCGCATAAAACTTGATTTTGATCGCTTGGAAAAAGAAATAGAAAATATAGCTTTTTCGGAGTTTTCAAGTTCTATTGATGTGCGAAACAATTGCGTCTCAATTAGCAATACTTCTTTAAAAAATTCAGCTCTTGATATAAACTTAG
>JALEGO010000318.1 GCA_022763165.1 Flavobacteriales bacterium | reverse complement strand
ACACTATTTGATGCTAGCCAAAATGGAGCCATTACACCAAGAGACGTAGTTTTATATGGTTTTGGAAGAATTGGAAGGTTGGTTGCAAGAGAGTTGATTAAGCAAGCGGGTAAAGGACAACAGTTCCATTTAAGAGCCATCGTTACCAGAAGCAACACTGATGATGATATCATTAAAAGGGCAGCCTTGTTAAGAATGGACTCCGTTCACGGTCCATTTGCTGGAAACATCGTTGAAGATCTTGAAAACAAGGCATTGATCATCAATGGACAAACCGTTAAAATGATAGCGGCAAATGCGCCAGAAGACATTGACTACTCAGCTTACGGAATCGACAATGCTCTTGTAATAGATAACACGGGTGTCTGGAGGGATGAAGAAGGTTTAGGTCGTCACAGAAAAGCTAAAGGCATAAGTCGTGTGCTTCTGACAGCACCAGGTAAGGGTGATATTCCAAACATTGTTTATGGAGTTAACCATAAAACTTTTGACACAGAAGACCATAAAATTTGGTCAGCTGCTTCATGCACTACCAATGCTATTGCTCCGGTACTTAAAGTAATTGAGGACAATTACGGTATTGTGAAAGGTCATGTGGAAACTGTACATGCCTACACGAACGACCAAAACCTTCTGGATAATATGCATAAAAAGCACCGTAGAGGACGTTCTGCTGCGCTCAACATGGTTATTACTGAAACAGGAGCAGGTAAAGCGGTTTCTAAAGCCGTTCCAAGCTTAAAAGGTAAATTGACGGCAAACGCAGTGCGAGTGCCTACACCCAATGGATCTTTAGCCATTATGAATTTGACTTTGGCCAAAGAAACCTCGGTTGAAGACCTCAATGCCAAAATGAAGCATGCCGCCCTGAATGGGGAACTCATCAACCAAATCCGTTATTCCATGGAAGATGAGCTCGTTTCAAATGATATTATTGGCAACACTTGCTGTGCTGTATTTGATAGCCCAGCAACTATTGTTCACCCAGATGGTAAGAGCGTTGTAATCTATACTTGGTACGATAATGAATATGGGTATACTAAGCAAGTTCTCAGGCTAGCTAAATATATTTGTAAAGTGCGAAGGTTGATCTATTATTGATCATAAAGGCAAGTGGATTTAGTTGCCCAATTCTACGCATAAAACCTTCTTTAACTGGAGTTCTGGTAAGGATGCTGCCTTGGCATTGTTTAAATTGCAGCAAAATCCAGATTATAATGTTTCCTTGCTGTTCACAACAGTAAATGAGCATTTCAAAAGGGTTTCCATGCATGGCCTTCGGACAGAACTCCTAGACCTTCAAGTTAAAGAATTGGGATTGCCCCTTGTAAAAATGTTTTTGCCAAAAGCACCGTCAATGGAGGCTTATGAAATGGCGATCAAAACCCAGTTGAAGACTTTCAGTGATGCGGGGTATGTTAGTAGTGCCTATGGAGACATATTTTTAGAAGATCTTCGGTTGTACAGAGATGATTTAATGAAACCTTACAATATATCTGGAGTCTACCCTCTTTGGCAAACAGAAACTTCCGTATTAATTGAAGAATTTATTGAACTTGGTTTTAAAGCTAAAATCATTTGTCTCAATGCAGAACTTTTACATGAATCCTTTTTAGGTCGGACAATTGACAAACAATTTCTAAAGGATCTTCCTTCACATGTTGACCCTTGCGGAGAAAATGGAGAGTTTCATACATTTTGTTACGATGGTCCCATTTTTAGAAACCCTGTTTCCTTTGAAATCGGTGAAAGACAACTGCGAAGCTATAAAGATCCAAAGGTTGCTGATAAGGAGATTAGATTTTGGTTTTTAGATTTGATGCCGGGTAATGCTTAGCATTTTAAATTGCCAACATCATTTTGTCCGGATTCTATCTCTTAAAGAAGCTCATTAATGATCTTGCCAATAGAATAACCATCAGCTTCCGCCTTATAGTTTCGAACCATTCTATGCCTTAGGATTGGCTGAGCAACCGCTCTTACATCTTCGATGTCTGGAGAATACTTACCACTCAAGAGTGCATGACATTTAGCTCCTACAACCAAATACTGAGAAGCCCTTGGGCCTGCTCCCCATGAAATATATTTCTGAACAATTTCAGGAGCTCTTGAATTGTCAGGTCTCGTTTTGCTTACAAGCGAAACTGCATATTCCACTAGATTGTCTGTAACAGGTATCTTACGAACAAGGTCTTGATAAAACAAAATATCCTCAGCATTCATTACGTTGTCAAGACTTACTGAGACCTGAGAAGTCGTATTTTTAACGATATTTAATTCCTCTTCAAAAGTTGGATAATCCACCCAAATATTAAACATAAATCTATCCAACTGTGCTTCAGGCAGAGGATACGTACCTTCTTGTTCAATAGGATTTTGCGTAGCTAACACGAAAAAAGGTTTCCCTAGCTCATATCTTTTTCCAGCAGCTGTAATGGATCGCTCTTGCATTGCCTCCAATAAAGCAGATTGCGTTTTTGGAGGAGTTCTGTTGATCTCATCAGCCAAAATGATGTTGGCGAATAGAGGACCCTTGATAAATTTAAACTGTTTAGTCTCGTCCAAAATTTCTGAACCTATGATATCAGATGGCATCAAGTCTGGCGTAAACTGAATTCGATTAAAATCTAAGCCTAAAACTTGTGCAATGGTGTTAACCAACAAAGTTTTAGCCAATCCCGGTACACCAACAAGTAAGCAATGACCTCTACTAAAAATTGAAATCAAGACATCTTTAATAACCTGATCCTGACCAACAATTACCTTTCCTATTTCTTTCTTGAAAGCTTCGTATTTTACAACGAATTCATCAACTGCCTTAACATCTGAGGTTGCCGTACTTTCCATATCGCTAATTTTCGATGGATGTGACCCACTTATTCTCGAACTCACAATCCAAAAATTCTTCGTTTATCCGAATAAAGGTATTATTAATAGTTCGATTTATCCAATTCTTTAATTCTTCATTTTGTTTTAATGACAAAGCTACCTCTTGAATCTTTTGATAGTCGTCCTTAAGGTTGGCTTGATGTGGTTCCGTCCGTTCCACAAGTTTTACAATTCTGTAGGCAAAATTACCATCGGGCATCCTCCAAAGAATGGGTTCTGAAATTTGTTCAACTTGCATTTTATCTAATTGAAAAAAGAGGTCAGGATCAATTTGACCAAGAAGTTCTGTTTCAAAACTAGTCGTTCCCGTTTGGGGATTAACTATAAGACCTCCATTGAGTTTACTTTCCTCATCTGTAGAGAACTTTTCAGCGGCCCATTCAAAGGTCAAAGAGTCCACTGTAGTGATCAAATTATATATACTATCCAATGTAGATTTTGACTTCTCTAAATCCTCTGTGGATACTTTAGGGGTCATTAAAATATGTCTACAATTGATGGACTCACCTCTTCTTTCTATCAATTGGATGATATGATAGCCATATTCCGTTTCCACAATATCTGAAATTTCTCCGGGCTTCAATTTAAATGCCGCAGCTGAAAACTCCGGTACGAGCTGATCTCTTTTCATGAAACCGAGCTTTCCCCCTTTTATTGCAGATCCTTGATCGTCTGAATTGATTATGGCTTTTGCGGCAAAATCCGCCCCATCTTCTAACTCTTTCTTTATGCCATTAAGCTCATTCTTTATCCGTTCAGCTTCTTTATCACTTATAGGAGGTTTAATAACGATCTGTGCAACCTTAATTTCAGCATTCATATATGGAAGACTATCTTTCGGAATGCTATTGAAGTATTCTCTGACCTCCGCAGGGGTAATTTTGATATCAGCCGTTATCTTTTGCTGCATCATTTGAATGTAGAGTTGCTCTTTTACAGCATCATGAAAATCATCTTTAATCTCCGCAATAGATTTTTGGTAGTATTCTTCTAATTTTTCTTCAGAGCCAATTTGAGCAATAAAAAAACGCAATCTTCTCTCAAGCTCAGCCTGAATTTGGCCCTCAGTAACTTCTAGACTATCTAGTCTTGACTGATTTAACAATAGTTTAGAAAACAATAAATCTTCTAGAATAACACACCTTGTATTACCATCTAAATCATAACCAGAAGTAATGGCCTGAATCTTTTGTGCTTCATGTTCAGACTTTAGAATAATATTTTGCCCTACAATGCCGATAACCTCATCTAAAACCTCATTTGAGCTGGATTTATTTAATGTTCCTGCTAAAAGACTCGTTTGAGCATGAGTGGCGCTTGCCAAACCCAAAATACACAGTGAGAATAGAAATTTACTCATCATACCTCTTTGCTTCATTCGTAGAGAGTGCATCATCATACAAAAGTTTCCTTATATTTTTTCGAATATGTTGCACTCGCTTATTTATTATAATTCCTTCTATCTTTTCGCGCTCACGCTCTAATGGAGAAACATCGCCCTTTAATCGATAGTCCAGAAAATTCACATAGTACCGAGTTCCATTGTTCACAAACTCAATATTCCTATTGCCTTTGATAAAAGAAACCTGATCATAAACTT
>JALEGO010000317.1 GCA_022763165.1 Flavobacteriales bacterium | reverse complement strand
AGAACCTTTCCAATGAGTTATGATTTAAGATGATAAGAATTTGTGCTTTATTAATGTTGATTGCTACGCAGACTTTTGCTGATAGTACTTTAAGATGGTCTGTTGACAATTATGAAATTGTTAAAGACACGACTGATGCTTCTGTGAAACCGGGACACGGGGTTTTTGAATTTTTTATTACCAATACTGGTATAGCTGAGAACATGATTCAATACGCCATTGATGATGGAAGCACTTTAGAAGTAATGCCTAAAAATGGCATTTTTAGCGTTGAGGCCAAAGACGGTCTTCATAAACTCCAAGTTTTTCTTTCCCAAGAATATTTTGAAATATTTATAGATAGTATTTTTTTGCAGAGTGGGCATCGAATGAACATAAATTTAAACTTCCAATCCGTTGAAGTGCCTGTAGTTGTCTTTAAGCCAGTTTTATATCTATACTCTGATAAGGAGCATCAGGCCAACATCGAATTAAACTTAAATGGAAGTTTGGATTTTACCTACCCAAAATATGATGGAGGCTGGTCTTGTAATCTGGTAAAAGATGGTTTAGAGGTGAACGGTAAAAAACACAGCTATCTGTTTTGGGATGGGGAACTGAACTTCAATTTGAATAAATTGAGCGATGGAGAGGGGTTTATTATTGAAGGTAAAAGCGTTGTAGGTTTTTTAGAAGAGAAACTGACGCAAATGAATTTTAATGCACAAGAAAAGGAAGATTTCATTACATTTTGGGCACCAAAAATGAGCCAACAAGGAAGTGTATTCATCCATTTCATTTTTAACGAAGATTATAACGAATACGCCAACCTTACGGTTACCCCAAAGACAGACAATCAATTCAGAGTATTTATGTTTTGGGCCGATGCATCAGGGTTCAATACTTCTGCAATGAAAGAACAGACTATTCCAAAGTTTAGGAGAGAGAAGTTTCATCTCCTGGAATGGGGAGGTACAGAGCTCAATTTCCATCAGATCTTAACGAACTTTTCAGAAAATTTCCAACCTGCTGTGAGGTAGTTTGATTTAGGATACAGCGTAAAAGAACTCTATAGATTAAATGCCTAGAAAACCCTTGAAAGCATCAATTTTGTCGATCATTTTTTGTCTTACTTGGGTGTAATTTGATTTAGATTCCAAAGACTCATTTACGCTGATGTAAAATTTGATTTTGGGTTCAGTTCCGGAGGGTCTGGCCGTTATAATAGATCCATCAATTAAACGATATTGCAATACATTACTTTTCGGAAAATCAATGTTTATTGTTGAATTGGTCCCTAAATCTTTCTTTACTGCGTTGGAGAAGTCCCATATTTCTTTGACTTCGATTCCGCATATTTCTTGCCACGGATTTTCGCGCATCTCTGACATCATATGAGCAATTTCTTCAGCACCTTTTTTTCCTTCTTTGACCAAGGATACCAGGTCTTCTTGGTAAGCTCCATATTGCTCATAAACATCTAATAAGAGTTCAAAAAAGGTTGTTCCATTTTCTTTACACCATGAAGCAATTTCAACCAAGAAAAGAGCGGATATTACAGCATCTTTATCTCTGACGAAATCCCCTACAAGATAGCCGTAACTTTCTTCTCCCCCCACCAGGAAGTTCCTCTTACCCTCGTTTAGTCTAATCTTTTCAGCGATATACTTGAAACCTGTCAATGTCTCCTCACAAGGCACATTAAAAGATTCAGATATCTTTCTGATCAATTCACTTGTTACCACAGTTTTACAAGTGAACTGGCGATCATTTAAAAGCCCTGAGTCTTGGTTCTTCTTTAAAATGTAATAAACTAGAACGCTAGCGGCTTGATTACCATTCAGGAGCTGCAAATTGCCCTCAAGGTTTGGTACTGCAATTCCAACACGGTCAGTATCTGGATCTGTTCCCAAAACAATATCAGCATTGACAGACTTGCCCAATTGCAGGGCTTCTTCAAGCGCGACTTTTTCCTCCGGGTTTGGAGATTTGACCGTTGGAAAATCTCCATTTGGTGTTTTTTGACTTTCAACTAAATGCAGTTGTTCATAACCTAGTTTTTCGAGCCCTTCAGGAATCATTGTTATACCAGTACCATGCAATGCTGTATATACAACCTTAAGGTCCTTATTTGAGTCGGTTTTTCGTGCGATGCCAAGAACGTTTTCCCAATATTGATCTTCTACAGATGCCGGTACCTCTTGAATTAGTGCTGACTTAAATTCAAAGTTGATATCCTTTACCTCGTTTAGTTGTTTAACCTCTGAGATAATGCCCTTGTCGTGTGGAGGCACCAATTGCCCACCATCATTCCAATACACCTTATAACCATTGTACTCTTTTGGATTATGGGACGCAGTTATGACGATTCCCGCATTGCAATGAAGCGCTCTCACTGCATAAGAAAGTAAAGGAGTAGGACGCAATTCCTTAAACTTGAATACTTCAATATCATTGGCTGATAAAACCTCGGCAACAACATTGGCGAAATAGGTGCTGTTGTTTCTAGAATCAAAAGCGATGGCAACTTTTGACCCGGATCCGATTTCTTTTTTGAGATAATTTGCCAGTCCTTGTGTGGCCCAACCAACAGTGTACTTGTTCATTTTGTTGGTTCCAACGCCCATCTTCCCTCTAAGACCTCCAGTTCCAAATTCGAGATTCTTGTAAAAAGAATCAATCAGATCAGTTGGGTCTTCGCTATCCAACAATGATTGGACACCTTTTTTGGTTTCTTCATCAAAACCATCTTTTAGCCATTCTAGAGCCTTTTTTTCAATGTGCTCGGTCTCACTTGCTATTGCCATAATCCTTCTATTTTTTCGCAATCCAAAGTTAAATGATTTACCAGGTTGTTTGGCGATATTCTGTAAAAAATGAAGGGATATAGGCCGAAATACGGAACGAATAAAATTGGATTCGCAAAGAAAATCATCTTGTGTAGAGTTGAAATTTGATTTTCAGATGATTATCAGATTTCCAACTTCTTTAATCCAAACTCAAAAAAAAAGTAACAAAACGCGATAAATCACCGTAGAACCATGGTACATAGGGGCCATGATAACCATTAAACACATATCTAACCAATTCCCTCATCTAAAGCAAATTTGCCTTTCTTTAGTTGTAATTATTTCATTTTCATTTTGTTACAGTCAAAATAACATGGTCATTCAATCCCAGATCGGGAATGATATTACAGTTTGTTTGGACACTTTTGAATTGGTCATTACACTCGATAATCCTTCACCATTTTTACTTGAAGATATCAATTGTGAAGTCAGACTTCCTAGTGGTTTCGTATATATACCTGGTTCCGTTACAGGAGGTGCTGAGTCAAATATTTCAGTTCAAAACAAGCCTATATTCAGCATGGCGGATATGCCAACTTTGACATACAACAAGCAACTTACTCTCAAAGGTTACGCGACTTGCAATTTCATTGGACAGTACGCCCAAGGCTTTGCATTAAGCGATACAGTTCTCGTTTCATACACTAAAGGTGGTAGCCCCGATCAAGAACCATTGCACTTTACCCCAAGTTTTTTTGTAAGAATTCCAAGTTTGAATATTAGTACAATTACTCCACAAAGTTTCAATGCTAATAGCACTCCGGACACTTTTCAGCGTTGCATTGTTATCACAAACACAGGAGATGGATCTTTGCGAAGCTTTGATTTCACTGAGGATCATGGAACAAGTATTGATGTTCTGAGTTTTGACATTGGAAATTGGAATTCTTCCGGTACTCTCGAATCACTTTATTTATCAGGTGTTGATTTTAGCGCATTTGGAAATGGTGATGTATTATTTGATCCAGGTGAATCCATTACAATTTGTCAGGATGTTGCCATAACAGATTGCCAGTCTTTATATTCTGATTATGAAGCCTTTTGGGGTTGTCACAGTCAAATATGCGAAGTGGCGAATCAGAATGCTAATGTAGTATTCCCAAACATTACACCCAATATCCAAATAACAGCATATGATACGGTTAAAACCTGTTATGGTCACACTTTGCCAAATGAGCAAAGATTGGTTATTACAAATACTGGTTTGGGAAAGGCAAAGGACATTGAACTTTATATCATGATGTCTTGGTCTACGGGAGTACAAAATGGAATTCAATCCTATTTTGATGCGGCTAGTTTTTCATTAAAAGACATGAATGGTGCAAATATCAATTTTGTCCAAACAGATTCGACTTTTTCTTCTGTACCATGTGTTCCTTTTGGTCAGCCTTCAAGCGTAATGATTCGAATTGACTCATTAAATTCTGGAGACTCTTTAGAGTTGACCTGGGAAATTTTGAATTGTTGTTTAAACACCCTAAACGGTTGGAGGGATATCGCAGCATGGAGTTATACTGCTACATATTTCAATGAATGTGGAAATGATTTCATCGTTCCATTAAGTCAAGGAACTCCTCGCACCCATGTAGGCACAACGATAAGTGTGAATAACACCCCTGGCTCGATAATTTCTGGTCAGAATTATATGTTTGACTTTTTATTGGATTCATATTCTAATTCTTTTCCAAAGGGTAATGGATTTCATTGGAAATATGTTTTTGATCTTTCGCCATGCGTGTCTTTGGTGGGTAATAATGTGTCAATATTAAGTGAGGATCTTGTTCAAACTTGGAACCCGTCTTCGGTAACTGTGAATGGAAATCAGGTGATTGCCTTGTTCAATGGAAACCCACCTTTTAGTCTTAACAAGGCCTTACTCAATATCGAATTGACTCCAAATTGTGGCGCATGCGCTTCAAATTCAGCCAATATCTCCGTCAGTTCATTCTACATAAGTGATTTGAGTTGTAATTGTGAAGTAGCCGTGAATACAGCTTCTCTGCAAACGAATATTGTCTGTCCTCAATACAACTGTCTTGGAATGACCAATTTTCCATTTCAAGTCCAGAGAACGAGTTATGGTAGTCCGGATAATGATAATGACGGCTTAGCAGATGCAGGTGGAACACTGAATTTCTCTAAAATACGTACAGATAGAGTTACTTTGGGTGACACGATTACTTCCATCTTTAAAGGTAAAGTAAATACTTCTCCACCTTTCATTCCCAACTTCAATTATTGTTATGCAGAAGCCATAATAGATAATGGAGCGTATTTCTCCGGAGTTAGCTCTGTTCTGGAAATATACAGAGGAGGCAATTTACTTGCTGTGTGTAACAATTTGAATTTGACTTCATCGAATGTTGTTAGTACTAACAAAACTCGTTTCGTATATGATGCCACAGCCTCCGT
>JALEGO010000316.1 GCA_022763165.1 Flavobacteriales bacterium | reverse complement strand
TGTGGCATATCTCATGATTCCTATTGTACTTTCTATTATGGCACTATTACTATTTACACTTCGAAATCAATTTGAGAGCGATCTAGGATCCTATGGAAGTCTGGATGAAATTGCCAAAAAGGCTCATATTTCCGCTGAGGATTTAAAAAGATCTGCCTATCAAGGAAACTCATTTGACATTGGAAGTTTTGATCCCACCATTCAGGGAATGTTGTCTAAATTTCCACAAGCGACAATAGCCGGACTCTTTAGGCCATTTATTTGGGAAGTAAACAATGTCGCAATGCTCATATCAGGAGTTGAAAATACAGTTTTATTATTTGCATTAATCTTCGCAATAATCAAAGCTAGAATGCGACTAATCAGGATTATCATGACTGATTATTTTATGCTTTTTTGCGTGGTTTTTTCCGTTTTGTTTGCATTTTCAATAGGCATTTCCACATCAAATTTTGGAAGCTTGGTAAGGTTTAAGATCCCGTTCCTTCCCTTCTTTACATTTTTCTTATTCAAAGTAATTTTTGACAGGAAAAATTAAACGATCTTATCTAGCCTCAAGAAAAGAGCAATACTCAATAAGGTAATCCGTAAATCGCACATTGTAGGATTCTTCAAGGTGAGCGCAATCCATGAATACATCTTGTCCTAAACTGTCATACAATTCATGAAAATTGTAAAACCCACTCACAAATACTTTGTTCAGATAGTCATAATGGGGAAGCGGTTTTTCAATTTGATTTATTGTATCGCAAACGGGTAAATATATGCCGGTAAACAAAGTATTGTGTTCCTTGAAGACAGTGGATAGCTCTTCGAATTCCGCTAGTAATTCTTTGTGCTTGACACTATCAAACCTTGAAGCTCTACTGCTATATTGATCGATTTGAAACTGAACAGGCCCAGGGTAATTCTCATTGAGTAATATTTCCGCATCACCGTACTCATTGTAGTAATGCTCAAGCATAAACGGTTGGTTCTGATGAATGAGAATATCCATGTTCTTTTTATTGTATAGAAATGAATTATCCATTAGTTTATAATCAATCCAGGTTTTGATATATGTACTTAAATTATATTGAGTTTTATCTACATTATAATTTGAATACTCATGGATAAACGGAGTATAATTGATTAGAATCGCTTTGGGAAAAATACTATTATCCCTTAAATACTTGAGTACGTCTAAACCATTACTTCCGGGCATTCCAAAATTAAGCGCATTCTTTATCTGAGATGCGTTCACACCCCATTCCATTCTGCTATCTCCAAGTAAGACAACACTTTTTGAATTAACAAGGGGTATGAGCTCTTGATACTTCACATAAAACTTATTTTGGCTTTCTTTTGGAGCGGATAAAACAGCACTGACACATTCAAAAAGAACCAGTATCGTAATGAAAGTCACGACAAGCAATATTGTTTTTTTTAAAAACCGTTTCATTTCTAAAATTGAAAATAGATAAAATCAGGTCCTATCTTAAACATGTCTCTTAACACCAAAATACACATCAGAAAATAGACTCCATATCGTATGGGTTTCAAATTAAAAGCAAGGACATTTCGTTCATCTTTCCTAAAGAACCAATCTAGTATTAATAGTACTATCACATATATAATTCCTGACCTGTTACTTCCAGGCACAGATAAGTTCAACAGGGCGCTCTTCAGATACCAATAAGCATCGCTAATCGTTTCACTTCTAAAAATGACAAAGGCCACCGCTACAGCAATAAAAGTCACAATGACTCCAATAATTTCTTTTATCGATATTCTGGAGCCTACTCCAATAATTTTAGAAGCTTTAAATTTCTGGTTTGTCTTAAGTACGAAAGAAGGAAGATAAAAAAGAGCATGCAACGCGCCCCATGCAATAAAAGTCCAGTTGGCTCCGTGCCAAAATCCACTGACCACAAAAATGATTAATATGTTCCTAAAGGCATTGAGTTGTGATCCCTTTGACCCGCCTAAAGGAATAAAAAGATAATCCTTGAACCAAGTTGAAAGTGACACATGCCATCTCCTCCAAAACTCAGCAATACTTCTAGAGAAAAAAGGAAATTTAAAGTTAGACATCAACTCAAAACCCAAGAGTTTAGAAAGACCAATTGCAATGTCAGAATAGCCACTAAAATCACAATAAATCTGAATCGAAAAGAAAATTGCACCAAGCATTAAAACACCCCCATCTAAGTTGTGATAATTTGCAAAAATATCATTCACATAAACAGCCAATGAATCTGCAATGAATACTTTCTTGAAAATTCCCCAAAGGCATAAACGCATTCCCGCAACGGCATTTTTGTAGTCAAATTTTCTGACATTATTCATTTGAGGCAATAGATTTGCAGCGCGTTCTATAGGACCCGCAACCAATTGCGGGAAAAAAGCCACAAATGAGGCAAACGACATAATATTCGAACTAGGTTCAAGTTTTTTTCTATAGATGTCGATAGTGTATGAAAGTGTCTGGAATGTGTAAAACGAGATTCCAACCGGAAGGATAATATTGAGCGTCCATACGGAGTCCACATTAATATCAAATGAACTCAAAAGAGTTAACCAAGAGTCTATAAAGAAATTATAATATTTAAAGACAGATAGAAGACCCAAATTGACAACTAAACTTGTGATCAACAAGAGCTTTCTTCTCTTTTGATTGTTTTCTTTTCCCAGGGAATTACCAATGACAAAATCGACTATCGTAGAAAAAACAATTAATCCAAGAAATCTGTAATCCCACCAGCCATAAAATAAATAAGAGCCGAGCAGAATAAGTGCATTTTGAAACCTTAGGTTTTTAGCAAAAGACCAGTAGAGAACAAAAAAGACAATAAAAAATAATATAAATTCAATCGAATTGAATAACATCTAACCTAACCTTTCAGTTACCCAATCTATCCTAGGACGAACTGCCCCACTAACTCTTCCTTGATAATCCCCTTTTAAAATACCATCATCAATAGCATCAATCTGCAATACATCTGTTACATTGACGGCATCAGAAAAATGCTCTCCATAAAACCAAAGATTGACCATGTAACGTCCATTGTTCAGTAAATCTCCAGGGATCTCGCAAGTACTTGTATATGTGCCTAAGCTGAGTTTTTTGCCGTAAAAATTCTTCTCTTGATTGCTCATTGTCGTAAACGCACAATACTCGTTCATATCCATAAGTACAACTGAAAATGCTGCCTGGCTTCCTTCAATAAGAACTTCAAATTCTATTGTAATATAAAAGGACTTTGAAATATCATTGGCAACAATTGTATTACCCTGTTCATTTGTTGCATAGACCTTATTCAGCTTAAAGAATCGATTCCCTGGTCTCTTTTCTTTCTCCCATTCTCGAATTTCGGTTTGCTTGATACCCTCAGTCATATAATCGTTGATGACCTTGTTCACCTCCCCGACTTGCTTCAATTTGCCATTTTCCAGATATACAGCCTTGGAGCATAGCGTCTTTACAGCGGTCATATTATGGCTAACAAACAAAATAGTTCTGCCACTTTCTTGACTGACGGCATTCATTTTATTGATACACTTTTTTTGAAAAGATGCATCACCTACTGCCAAAACCTCATCAATCACTAGTATTTCTGGCTCCAGAAAAGCCGCTACGGCAAAAGCCAACCTCAACTGCATACCACTAGAGTAATGTTTAATTGGCACGTCTATATACTTTGAAACTCCCGAAAAATCGATCATTTCATCAAATTTCTGAACGATCTCCGCTTTGTTCATACCAAGAATAGATCCATTCAAGAAAACGTTTTCCCTACCTGTTAACTCAGGATGAAAGCCAGTACCAACTTCCAACAAACTCGCTACGCGACCCTTAATTCTGATGTTCCCTTTTGTTGGTGGTGTAATTCTTGAAAGTATTTTAAGAAGCGTTGACTTTCCAGCACCATTTCTTCCAACAATCCCAACCGATTCTCCTTCTTTCACATCAAAATTGATGTTATCAAGTGCCCAAAATTCTTCCTTTTTAGGTCCACTTTTAAAAGTTAATGCTTTTACGATGGTATCCCTTAGCGAGTTGTATGGAACACGACCCGCGTTGATTTTGTACTTTTTAGATAGATTTTTTACTGTAATGATATCTTCCATACTCTAGGCCAAATCAGCAAAATAGTACTCTGTTTTCTTAAAAAAATATATCCCTCCAATAAAAAGGCTCAATGCAATTACACTTCCTATCAAAATGCTATCATATTGAATAGTATTACCTGAAATTGCTGAACGCAATAGATCTATGGAGATCGCTATCGGATTGCTTCCAAGAATCCTTTGTATCCATATATTATCCTTAAACAAACTCACAGGATATATTATCGGTGTTAAAAAAAACAGAAGTTGTACCAGGAATGGTATAATGTATCGGAAGTCCCTGTATTTAACATTTAAGGCAGATATAAAGGT
>JALEGO010000315.1 GCA_022763165.1 Flavobacteriales bacterium | reverse complement strand
GGATGTCGCTCCAATGAGAAACCGTGCGAAAAGGAGTAAATTCCAGTCCTCCGTCCAATAGAATAAAATCATGGAGGCAGAACAAATGAAGCAACAAACAGAAACGATAAGTTTTGGGCCAAACCGATCGAGTAAAAGAGCTATAGGGATTTGCATTCCGGCGTACCCGTAATAATACATAGAAGAAAGAAGGCCAAATTCAGTTGCATTCACTTGAAATTTATCCATAAGCTCAGGAACACAAAGCCCTAAGAATATGCGTACGATAAACTGAAAGGAAAAGAATAAGGCCGTAAAAAGCCACATAAACCAGGGGTGTAAAACAGACATGGTTTTCCTGTTACATAGAAAATCAAAACCCTCATTAGAAACGATATCGGCTTAAGACTTGCTGCACAAGTTCTTTCCAATAAGGAGGCAAGCTATAATAGGCTTTATGATAGCAATGATCTTGGTTATCTTGACTTTCATATGAAAATAAAATCTATAAATACCTCATGAGTGACTTAACAGTACCAAGCGCCCTAAAGGGACAAAAAGTAGATTTAACAGCAGAAGAGATCCATATATGGGTTTTGTATTTGCCTGAATTAAAATCAAAATTTGATGCTTTATATTCTTTTCTAGCGGTGGAAGAAAAGGCAAAAGCGGATATGTTTCGGAAAGATGTTGATCGAAGCCAGTATATATTGACTCGAGTTGGCTTGCGATACTTACTCGGAATGTATGTTGATGAAAACCCTGAAAAAATTGTTATCACATACAACAAATGGGGGAAGCCTCAACTAGAGCAAAGATACTCCTTAAACTTTAGTTTGTCTCACTCCGTTGATTATTCTTTAATTGCCTTTACAAAATCATGTGAGATTGGAGTTGATATTGAATTTATCAATCCTAATTTAAACGTCGATGAGTTAGTTTCTGTCTTTCTCAATCCCTCGGAATTTGATTCTTGGCAAGATGTTCCCATGCAACAAAAAACAGAGTATTTTTATAAACTGTGGGTTGGGAAAGAAGCATTCATAAAAGCTCTGGGCAAGGGTTGGTTGGAGAGAGAAGAAACCATAAACAGCTTAACAATTTTACCCAATAAATTACTCAGTCAGCGAGAAGGTGTTTTGAAAACGCCCCAGGGGACTCTTCATTATTTCAATATTGTTCCCCAATATGAATCTGCCTTTTTCTCAAACGGCCATTCTTTGAAGCGCCGCATTATTAACTTTTTGTAAAGCATATGCAAGTCTTTTAACGCCTTCTTCAATCCTTTCGATGGGGCAAAAAGCAAAGCTCAAACGCAGAGAATTCTTCGCATCGGCTCTCTCTCCAATTAAAAACGCTTCTCCAGGAAGGAAAGAGATGCCTTCTTCCCGAAGGGCTACGTTGAATAATTCAGTCGTATTTACTGTTGAGGGAAGTGTGCCCCATAAAAAGAAACCACTTTGAGGAATTTCAAATTCAAGCTCAGGAATATACTTTTTGAGAGAATTTACCATGATATTTCTTTTCTTTTTGTATGACTCTCTTAATGTCATGACGTGTGCATCGAAATCAGTGTCATTTAAGATAGATAGTATAAGTTTTTGGCTGAAGGTACTGGTATTAATATCTGTGCCCTCTTTAAGCGTTTCAAATCTTTCAATTGTGGTCTTGGGGGTTACGATCCACCCCACACGAAATGAGGGAGCCAAAACTTTTGAAAATGATCCAATGTAAAATACTCCCTCTTTCCAATAGGATTTTAGCGGGGGCACAGTTGTCTCATAAGTTAATAAACCGTATGCGTCATCCTCAACAATTGGGATTTGATATTTTTGGGCGAGCTTTATCAACTGAATCCGTTGAGTTTCTCCTAAACTAATTCCTAAAGGGTTATGTCCTTCGGGGATCATATAAATAAAACGTGGCTGAGGATTACAATTCAAGAGCTTTTCAAGTTCATCAAGGATTATCCCGGACCGAATGTCGCAAGGAATGGGAACAAGTTTTGTATTAAGAGATTGGTTGACTTGAATAAATCCAGGATATGTTAGTTGATCCACGAGAATAGTATCGTTTTCGTGTGTCATGACTTTGGTGAGTAAAGACATTGCTTGCTGAGCGCCAGAGGTTAAAAAAATTTCTTCTTCTTTGCAGTCAACACCCCTTTCTTTCATTAACTTTACGATATATTTTTTGAGTTCATAGGAAGGGGGTGAGTATTGTAAATTTTGAGGAGAGAGAATATCAGAGGGTATATTATTTTGGTTTAAAAGGCCTAAAAGATTTTGGTCAGGTCGCCCTAATGAAAATGATATGATGTCTGGGTTTGCGGTGACTTCTAAGGCTTGCTGGACAAAAGATTTCTCGAGTTTTTTAGTCCAAGGATGTAAAAAATTATCAGGCATTCACTAAGGCTTTCTGTTGGTCTTTTTCTACAGCTCTAAAAAGGGCTTTGATATTGTTACTTCCGAAGCCTTGAGAATTTTCTCTCTGAATAATTTCAATGAAAAACGTCGGAAAATTTTGAAGAGGGCGTGTAAACATTTGGAGAAGATATCCATTTTTCTCTGCATCTAAGAGAATATTTAGGTCTTTAATTTGAGTCATTCTTTCTAAAAAGTGTTCTTTTAGATTATCGGGGAGGTCGGCATAATAGCTTTCGGGAATTTTAAGGAAATTTATCCCTTGTTTAGTTAAAAGTGTAGCTGCGTTGTAGATATTTTTTGTTGAAAAGGCCAGATGTTGTATTCCAGAACAGCCATTATAAGATATATAATTATCAATTTGAGATGTTTTACTTTTTGATATGCCTTCAACTAAAACAAATTTAATGACTTCATTAGCATCTGAAACAACGATTGATTTCATACCATTGTCACCCGTATAAATGTCTTCTTTATGAAAGGTATGAAAGTTAAAAACGCTTGAATAAAAGTCGTTCCAGTGCTCGATTTGATCTTTTTCGATGGCGATGGCGACATGATCCAACTCTTCTAAACCCACCTCCAATGTATTTAAGTTGTTATGCAAATTTTGATAGTAGGGTAATTGAAAATTTGTTGTTTCGTCCCTTTCTATGAATGTGTGTATCGTGTTCCCAAAAGTTTGAATGCATGCTTTTAAGAGTTTTGTTTTTCCATCCTCAATGAGAGTGGGACTTAAAACAGATTTTGCGCCAGCTTTGATTGCTTGCTCATAGACAGTCCTTACATTTGAAACAGAAAAAGCGATATCTTTGACATATTCATCATGATCAATAATTTTTTGAAATGGAGCAGATTTACGGTCACGGGGAGAGCTGATTAATAAACGGATGTTTCCTTGCTTTAGGATATAGGATATTTTATCTGTTTGGCCTGTCTCAGGGCCAGCATAACCAATAATACTGAATCCAAATACTGACTTATAAAAACAAGTGGATTGAAAAGCATTAAAAACATACAACTCGATATAATCAATATTTTTTATAGGAGGCGTAGTCATAATCTAGCTTTCTTTATTTTATGAAAGCGATAATAATGTACAATAAAAAAATGCGCAACCTGAAATCTGATGATATTTACAGATTAAGAAATAGAGAATTCAGACACTACTATATCATTAATGTACCTTATGATGTCATTTTGATTGTTTTTAATAAAAAAGTGCCCTCCATTGAATGTCAAACTTTTAAAGTTTTGTGTAGTGTATTTTTTCCACTCCATAATCTCTTGTTGATTGATAGTTTGGTCATCCTTTCCTGAAAGATGCGTTATATTGCAGGGCAAGGGGAGAATCTCAGGATTATTATACATTTCCGAAATAGAGAAATCTGATCGAATGATGGGTAAAAATATGTCAAGAAGTTCTTCATTGTGGAGAATTTTGTCATCAACTCCATCATAAAGTTTTAGTTTTTCTTTCAGAGATTCATCACTAAGAGTACTCAAACCCTGCATTCTGTTGGGCATATGAGGAGCTTTTCTTGCAGAAATAATTAGATGCTTTGGAGAGATAGAATAGTTTTCATAAACTTTTTTAGCAAATTCATAGGCTAGTAATCCTCCAAGACTATGGCCAAACAAAAAAAATGGAGTTTCTTTAAGAGCATTGAACCCTTCACTTAAATTTTCAAGAATTTCATCTAACTTGTTTATAAGTTTCTCTGTAAATCGAGTTTCTCTTCCTGGAAGTTGTATGGCGATCATCTCAATAGAAGGAGAAAGGTGATCAAGCCAAGGATAAAAAATAGATGCTCCTCCGCCAGAGTGGTGGAAACAAAAAAGGTTAACTTTTTTTGTTGGATTTTTTTTATAGGTTATAAACCATGAATTTGAGGTCATTTAAAGCTCATTCAAAAGGGTTATTTAATGTACTTTAAAACACTGAGTTTTGTATGTGAAGATAAATGTAAAAAAGAAAAGATAGCTGTAAGGAAGTAAGTGAGCTTCTCAAAATGCTGAGCGAATCTCAAACAAGAGCTGGTTGTTGTCTATGAAATACGTTATGCTAAATTTTTAGAGGGCACCTAGAGCCGTTTCGAGTAATGTTTGGAATATTTAGTGATTTATTTTTCAGTTAATTTACTTGAGCGCTAAATAGATTAGAGGATGTTATGAAGCATTCAATTTCAACAATAAATTCAAATCAAACTACTGTAAGAAAATTCTTTGATATTAAGGAAATTGAGGTTTCTGCACTTCATCATTTATCATCAGATGTATACGACTTTTTTTCAGGTGGGGCAGGAGATGAGGATACACTTCACCAGAACATAGTGAGTTTTGATAAAATAAAGGTATTACCGAGGGTGTTAAGAAACGTTGAAAGTCGTTCCTTAGCAACAACTGTTTTAGGAAATGAAATTGCATTTCCTTTGCTCATAGCCCCAATGGCGTTTCAAAAATTAGCTCATCCAGATGGAGAAATAGCAGTTGCGAAGGGAGCTCATGAGGCAAATGTACTAATGACGCTGAGTACTCTCTCTACATCCTCTTTTGAGCAGGTTAAATGTGTTGGCCAAATGCCTATCTGGTTTCAATTATACATATATAAAGATAGAGAAATCACAAAAAATCTTATTCAACAGGCTGAACAATGTGGATTTAATGGACTCGTTTTGACAGTTGATGCCCCTCTTTATGGTAAGAGAAAAAGAGAAATTGTTAATCCCTTAAGACTTACAAAGCAAATTCAGTTGGATAACCTTCAAAAAGCTGGCTTAGACCTAAATGCAATTGACCTCCCGCAATTAGCACCCTATCTAGCATCGTTGCTTGATCCATCTATAACCTGGAAAGATATAGAATGGATTCGTTCTATAAGCTCTTTACCTATAATTCTTAAAGGAGTTATGAATCCAAGGGATGTTGAAATTGCACATGAGTATAATATTGATGCCTTAATCATTTCTAACCATGGTGGAAGGCAGTTCGATAGTGCTCTTTCTGCAATTGAAGCTTTGCTCGCTATAAGTGAGGTGAATGCTGGAAAAACAGAACTTATTCTGGATGGGGGAATTCGCAGAGGTTCTGATATTTTGAAAGCGATCGCGTTAGGGGCAAAAGCCGTTATGGTTGGGCGACCAATACTTTGGGGGCTAGCTGCTGGCGGAGTAGAAGGGGTAACAAGGGTGCTATCAATCTTAAAATCAGAATTAGACATGGCCATGGCTTTATGTGGTTGTAAGTCTATAGAAGAAGTCAACAAGGATATTTTGTTTTTAAAAAAGTGAATCAGGGTTATTATTGCTTGTGTATTGCTGTTGCTAATTAACAGATTGTTCAAAATCCTTGTTCCTTTGTGTCCTTGTTCCTTTGTTGACAATACAACTCATTGGTGCCAATCTTTTTTAACAAAGAACATGTTGTTGATGTTAGACTAGTTGATAAAACTTTGTATGAAAATTAACATTTTAAAATAGATTGGAGATTATTCATGCTAGCTGATAGTTTAAGTTTATCAGGGCTAAAAATACATAATAATATATCCGTGTATTTTAGCAAAGAAAATGCAAAGGTATGGGAACTTTCTCTTAATAAAAAACAAACTTTTATTAAGAAGTATTATCAGTTCATTGCTCAAGATTATATTGATGGGTTTCATGCTCTTGAATTTGATTCAAAGGAAATACCAACTCTTGATAGATTAAATTTTTGCATAGAAGCTACTGGATGGAAAGTGGTATACGTGGAAGGTTATTTGCGTCAAAATGATTATGGTCAGTTTCTTTCTCAGAAGGTAGTCCCAATAAGCAGATACATGCGTTCTCTAGAACATCTTAACTATGCTCCAGGACCTGACATGCTCCATGATATTTTTGGACACTTGCCCATGATCTTTTCTCCTAGTTATTCTAATTATCTTTACGCGTTAGGAAAGATTATGTCGCGAACATATGCAAATTCTTTGGAAAATGCACTCTATCATCTGCATATAAAACTTGCAGATGCGCATGAAGAATTTGGGGGGGATCATCCCCAGACATTAGAAATTGAAAAGGAAATTAAAAAAGTTGAACATAGCATAGATAAATCCCCCTCTATGTATACTTTATTGGGGCGCTTTTTTATATGGACTATCGAATTTGGTGTTTTATTAAATCATGAAAAGAAGCCCCAAATGTATGGGGCAGGTTTATTATCATCAGAAGATGAAGCCATCCTTTTTTGTGAAGGTAAAACAAAAACCGTTCCTTTTACGAAAGCTGCAACACGAATAGATTTTGATTTTTCTTCT
>JALEGO010000314.1 GCA_022763165.1 Flavobacteriales bacterium | reverse complement strand
GTACATACAGATCATGTTTTGCCATGACAGAACCGGAAAACGCAGGTTCAAATCCACTTCTTCTCAAAACTCATGCTGAAAAAGTAGATGGAGGCTACGTCCTAAATGGAAGGAAATGGTTTTGCACTGCAGCAGATGGAGCTGACTTTCTTATTGTTTTAGCCATTACCGACACAAGCTTCTCTGATCCTAGAAAAAGTGCAAGTCTTTTCATTGTTCCATCAAACGCCAAGGGGTTTAAGCATGTGCGAAAGATCTCTATTATGGGTGATGAAGGATCAGGGTGGGGTAGCCATTCTGAATTGGAATTCAACGACTGTTTTGTGCCAGAAGACATGGTTTTAGGAAAAATTGGAGCAGGTTTCCAAATTGCCCAAGAAAGGTTGGCTCCAGGACGCATTCATCACTGCATGCGCTGGATAGGCATCTGTGAAAGAATATTTGACCAACTCTGCAATAGAGCCGCTTCCAGGATTATTGGGCCTAACAAAACCTTAGCGTCCAAGCAACATGTCCAAAACATCATTTCCGAAAATTACGCCAACATTTCAGCAGCAAGATTAATGGTTCTGGATGTAGCAAAAAAGCTAGACAACGGAGAACTACAGCATATTAAAAGAGACATTTCAAGTATTAAGTTTTTCTGTTCAAAAACACTACGAAGATTGATGGACGATGCCATTCAAATTCATGGAGCACTTGGCATGACAGATGACACCTTATTATCATTTTACTATAGGCACGAACGCGGAGCAAGCATCTACGATGGACCAGATGAAGTTCACAAACAAGTAAGCGCGCGAAGTATATTAAAAACTTATTCTCAATACCAAACAGCATGATACAAACAACCGATTTTATTGATATCGAAAAGGAGTTAAATCAATCTTTTCAAGACTATTTAACCAAATTAAACCCACAAATTCAACCTGAAAGTCTAAGTGTAAAACGATTCAAGGGTGGCTATTCGAATCTCACCTATTTGATTACATCAAATGATGGCCAATTTGTTCTTAGAAGACCTCCTCATGGAGCTGACGTTAAGGGAGGACACAATATGGAAAGAGAATTCAAGATCCTATCTGTTCTTAGAAAACATTTTGATCAAGCCCCAAAAACCATTTCCTATTGCGATGATTTAAGCATTTTAGGATGCCCATTCTATTTAATGGAGAAAATCGATGGCCCTATCATTCGGGGTAAAGACTTCTTTGAAAATCCCTCCGAAAACTTATTGAAAGGAGTGGCCGACCAATGGATCAACAGATTAGTTGAACTTCACAGTATCCCCATTACTGAAGAGCTTAAGAAAGATTTTAACTATAAACCAGGTTATGTAAGCAGGCAAATTGAAGGTTGGTCAAAACGCTATCTAAAAGCTCAAACTTCAGAAGTCCAAGCTATTGAAAATCTGATGAGCTGGTTATCACAAAACATACCCAACAATGAAACAATTGCCTTAATCCATAACGATTATAAATATGACAACATCGTATTTAAAGATGACAGTTTTGGTGAAATCACTGCCATACTAGATTGGGAAATGGCCACTATAGGAGACCCTCTTATGGACCTTGGAAGTTCACTGGCCTATTGGGTGAATTATGATGATCCCTTCTTCACTCAGGCACTATCCGTTTTACCCACGAATATTCCGGGAAATTACAAACGTGGTGAACTACTAGAAAAATACCTTGACCAATCGAATCTTGAAGTTGAAGACTTTACATTTTACTATGCTTACGGTTTGTTCAAGATAGCCGTTATTGTGCAACAAATCTTCTTTAGATATGAAAATGGTCTTACCCGAGACCAGAGATTTGCGCACTTTGATAAATATGCCGAGGTCTTTTGTAATATGGCCCTAAAAGCTATTGAGAAGAATCAAATTGACAATCAATTCTCCTAATGAATCTCGACCAAATTCAAATAGCGCGAGACCAGTGGGGTATTCCTCACATCTTTGGTAAAACAGATCAAGACGTTGCTTATGGTTTGGCCATTGCCTCATGTGAAGATGGTTTTCAAACCATTCAAGAAACACTTTCCTTGGGCAATCAATGCTTTGGAGAAATAAAAGGCATAAAGGGCTTAGAGTACGATTATGTCACACAGCTGGTTGAGCTAGATAAGACAGTCAATAAGAACTATGATAAAATATCAAAGGAGTTCAAAGAATACCTAGAAGCTTATTGTTTAGGATTAAACAGGTATGCACACAAACATTCTAAAAAAGTTATTGCTCCTTCATTGTTTCCTGTTACGCCAAAGAAGATTTTGAAAGCCGCCCAAGTAGCTACAATGGGCTTCGCAAGAGTCGGTGATGCACTGAGCTCCATGATTCATGGGGGACAAAAGAATCATAAGAGAGATCTTGGCGGCTCAAATGCATTTGCATTTAGCAAAAAGATCGTTGAAGAAAATGAAACCGTACTTGTCATTAACCCACACCAGCCCATTAAAGGATTCATGCGATACTATGAATTTCATTTGTGCTCAGAAGAGGGGCTTGATGTAATTGGTGCTTCTTTAATGGGTTTACCAATTGTTATTCTTGGAAGTAATAAAAACCTGGCTTGGGCATTGACTCGAAACTACACCGATCTATATGATACTTACAAACTAAAAATGCACCCCTCCAAAAAATTGTATTACGATTTGGATGGAGAATGGAGAAAGTTGAAAAAGAAAAAAGCGCCACTGTCTTTTAAGCTTTTTGGTTTTTTGCCGATCAAAGTTTCTAAGGCTATATAC
Organism: Flavobacteriales bacterium; assembly: GCA_022763165.1. Lineage (GTDB taxonomy): Bacteria > Bacteroidota > Bacteroidia > Flavobacteriales_G > JALEGO01 > JALEGO01. The sequence continues at coordinate 367 of JALEGO010000314.1, read as the reverse complement.
AAAAGTGCTCATGGACCTGTTGCAAAGGGTAAGGATGGTTTTTACGCATTGCGCATGCCTGCTGCGGATGAAATCAGAGCCCCAGAACAATGGTTCAGAATGAACAAAGCCCAAAATTATCGTGATTTCAAAGAAGCCTTAAACATGCAGGCCTTTGCAAGTGGCAATTTGATTTATGCAGATAAAGACGACAACATCTACTATTTGTACAATGGACTTTTTGCTGAAAAAAATGAAAAGTATAATTGGAAGGATCATTTACCAGGAGATGTTTCTGAAGTGATTTGGCCAAAGGAATATCTTTCATTAGACAAATTACCGCAAGTATTAAATCCGCCATCAGGTTATGTGTACAGTCACCAATTCG
>JALEGO010000313.1 GCA_022763165.1 Flavobacteriales bacterium | reverse complement strand
GGTGTACCGGTATATGTTTTTTTCAGGCAGTTGTTGCTCTTTCAAGGGCTGTGTTTTGAGCTCAAAATAGGATTGCTCCATCTGCTTCTTATCCGTATGCTGTTTAGGATACTTGACGCGAGGCAAGTCAGGTTTGGCTGGATCCGAGCTAAAATTCCAGTCCTTATAATATTTCCGATAAAAAGCTAACCCTAAGTTATAAGTACTCATGCGTCTTCCAGTTTAAAGGTTCGTAAACTTAGTTTTACTGCAACCGCTGCATCCAGGAGGTGGGATTTAAGTCGCTTTTGCTGCTCAGGCTTCATCTTGGCAGCTATTTTACAGGCTGATTCGTTTCCAGCGTTTTGGAATAAATCTTTATCTTTATAACCTTTATACTCGGCTAAGACCCGGATAATGATCTTCAATAACTGAGTCCTCTGATCATCTTTTGCCCCACTGTCGGTATCAGCAAATACTGCAAGTGTAGGTAATAACCCCATCTGTAATACGGAGGCTCCCATGCTGGAAATACTTCCCTGGAAGGTCCTTGGGATAGGGGGGACAGTGCCATCAGGATTTTTAAAATGCTCTTCGATCGCATCAATGGCACCTGGTATCATATCTTCAATTCTTTTCTTCATTAGACAGCTATTTTTTTGATTTCGCAAAGCCCAAATCCAACTGTAGCATTAGCACCTATTTGAACTGTATTGGAAATATCCTGACTCTTTAAGCCATCAGCCAAGGGGTCTTTGTCTGCATCTGCCCTCGACGTGAAAAAATAAAAGCGAGATTCTCTAGGCACTATTTCTTCATACCAGAGGTTTTTGCTAATCCCGTTATCCAGGTAATTACGGGCAACACTGGGTAATTCGTTGCATATAGTATTGAAATCGTTACCGTTGAACAGCGCAAACCGGTCTGCTAAAATGATCTTCTGAAGAGTAGAAACGGATTGCTCTGGCAGGACTGATTTATGCGCCTCAAAATCTTCAAGAGCAATATCGCCATAATCCTTACCAGTGTATTGGGGCTCCCCCTCTTTGATTTCAAGCCTTGCAATTGCAGATAAGTCTGCCTTTATCTTATCTAAGCCTTCAAAACTATGACGGTTAAGGTCGTTTAAGAAATCTTGAATGATTTCCGGGCAGGTAGCCAGATAATAAAATTGGTGGCTGCTTCTGATGGGCAGTGCTAATAAGCGGGCATCGTAAAATCGGTACCCTCCCTGTGCATGCAACTTGCTTCCATTCTCCGAACCGAAGATTTCGTGGACGCTGGCATTTAAGTTGACATTTGTTTCAAACAGCTCCCGTAGTGCTCCCTTTATACTAGAAGCAAAGATAGCGGGGAGATGCGTTACCGGGTCTCGTTGCACATGTTTGTCAATGATGCCAAAATCTGAATCTCCTTTCCCTGCATGAAGATTGCTGATGGCTTGAATTAGCCAAGTATCAGTTGTTTGCATGTTAAGTGTTATATTTATTGAATATAGTTGTAGCCAATCTGGCGAAAAGCAGTCTGTTCAGTTATTTCTTTCTTTACCAAATCCGCCTTGTCTTCAGGTATCAAAAGCACCCCTCCTCGGCTTAGCAAAGTATATTTCTTACTCTGTTTCTTTCCTGTCTTTTTCCACTTTGCAGTACTTTCTTCTTTGGATAGTAGATGAAAATTGGTAGTACCTTCCAGCGTAGTGGAGAAAAAACGGAAAGAAGCTGTATTTGCAACTGGGAATACGTCATTTTCCTTCAAAATGTGAGCTGGTATATAGGTGTCATTCAGTAACAGTAATCTTCTGTAGCCCTCGGGTGGGGTCACGTTTTTGCGATAGGCAACAGGGAATAGGAAATTATCCAATCGATCGGCGTAATCTGCCTTTTCTACCTTCATAGAAAAAGTGGATCCTTCTCCTCCCAATTTTACGTGAGCATCAGACAACTCTAAGTACCCATGCTGCTTGAACCCAGTAGAGACTCTGATCCAAAAAGTGAAAGCATATTCACTTTGACCTTTGCCATTTAGTGTGGCGAGCTCACTATTTCTGTTTTTAAAAAATGACTGCCTGAAAAACGCCTCTTTGTCGTTAGCTCGATCCTCCCTCCACTTATTGCGATTGGTTACTGTGATGCCTACTTGTTGCTGTTTTTCGAAAAAACTAGAAGCGGATATGGAAGAGCCGGAAGGAGGGGCAAAGTGTAACGGGAGCCCCCTCTTAGTATCAAGGTTAACCAGAGTCAGGAAGCCATTTTTTTTGCTCCATCTGAGGCTTTCGCCCTCTTTTCCAGTCCCATCATCCAATGGTACAGGTTGTAAAAGGTTGCCATTGTGATCTTCCAGTAGGAGAGGGGAAAGTTCTTTGATAAAACCGAAACTTTCAGACGTTTTTAGTGCACGGTGTCCAGGAGATGTTAATTTAATGCCAAAACCTGTATTGCCAATTAACCGTTTGGCTCTTTCTTTTTTTTCTTTGCTGTCCCAGGGGGATAGTAAATTGTTCTGGCGTAGTAATTGTTCACGTATCATCCCTAAGATACTGGTTTGCTGAGGGAAGATATTGGAGTGTACAAGGTAGCTTCGCCGCCTTTTATCCTGAGCACCAGAACGGCCAAAGACAATCTCTCCGCCGAAAAAGAATCGGCTCATAGGTGTAAGGGTTATTTTTAATATTTCACTAGGATACTGGCTCATTGACTTTTGTTTTCTTAGTAATAAAATTCAACACCCTTAAAATACTGTAGAGATTTTCCTGCCGGTTGATTTCCTCGCCATTAACGGACATCTTTTGAGAGAGTAGCCTCAACATCAACACTTTGACGGAGTCAAGTTGCTTGTTTGAGGCCTTGTGGACAGGCTCATTGAAGTAATTATCGAATAGGTTGTTTATAGTGCCTTGATTTAGCTTGCCTTTATCCACTAATGCTTTTATCAATTTTTTGAGGGCATCTAATTTGTACATAACCGAGGATAAAAGAATCTC
>JALEGO010000312.1 GCA_022763165.1 Flavobacteriales bacterium | reverse complement strand
GTAGCCAATCATCAATTCATGGCTGCCAAATGCAGCCTCTTGGAGACTTATTGTATAATCATAGGCGTATCCTACTGACCAATCTTTGTTAATTGCTACAAGAAAATTAGCCCCAATAGCATCTTGGAGTCGATACAACAAGCCAAACCAAAACTTATCTGTGTAGAGAAAATTTAGATTGGATTCAAAACTCATAGGAGCATTTACAGCGGTTTTGATATTCAGAGTAGGAATAAACTTCAAATCATTTGAAAGATCATATGAATACCCTCCTGACAAATAGCTATGGGTAACTTGTCTGCCAATTTTAACGTTGTCAACTTCGTCTAGTTTTGACCTCAGTAATTTTGGCGTACCAATGCTGACAAACCAGTCATTTCCATGATAAAATATACCAAATCCCATATTTCCTAGGAATTTATTGGCATACGATCTTGTTTTTAGATAATCACTTTCATCAATAGCGAACAAATCGTTGTAATTAAGACTCACAAGATCACCACCTGCCCTTAAACCAAAGGATAGTTTATCGCCATATCGATTTACTTTTACGGTGTAAGAAACATCTGTGTAGAAGCTTGTTGATCGCAGATTCCCAACACGCTCTTGAAATATATTGAGACCTATGCCAATGCCTGTTCGCCTTCTCAAGCCAGAATATCCTCTAGTACTTCTTCTAGATTTTTTACCAAATATAGGCATGCCAGCACTGAACATAGTACTTCTGGGATAACCATCAATTCCAACCCACTGAAGTCTTTGACCAGCAGCGGCTGTAAAATCACCTTCGATTCCTGCAAAAGCTGGGTTTACAAGTTGAGGGTGAAATATATATAGCGAAGATTGAATTTGTTGCTGCCCAATAACACATGAGCTCAGACAAATCATTAAAATTAGTATGGCGGTACTTTTGTTCATTTTTTAATATTGGATGTGGAAATATCCCGTTACTAAAACATCTTTATCCTCAACATCTCTTTTATATTGGAAATAATAGGCTCCTGGTGGAACCCTACCCAAATATTGGGTTTGATTTTCAAATACTATCAATCCAGTTGTTGGCACAGCATCCCAATCATTAAAGTATCCGATAGACTTGTGCACAGGGGTTCCCCATCGATTGAAAATAATGAGCTCGTCATTATCACGATCTTCAGCTCCGAATATTACAAAAACGTCATTTGAACCATCACCATTAGGGGTGATAAACTCAGTAAATAGGGCGCTTTCATTTACACCAAGAATGATTGCTTCACTAGCCAAATCTTGTGAGTTTATTGTGATTTTTTGATCGGGCAATACAGATATACCACTTAAGGTTGAACTTGCAAGTTGCGTGTTGTTTACTTTCTGCCATTGGTCATCATTAGCACTCCATTCAGCACATCGGTCAAAGTCCCCGTCAATATCAAAAAAATGTAATTCGTAATCAGTTTCAGAAGCACCGCTTTTATGAACGATATTATAGTAATATTGATCATTGAACTCTTTAAAATTTCCTTGATTTTTAGATCTGTCAAATGGACCTGATAAGCCTGAAAAAGAGGGCCCGACATCTTCAATATCTGCGTCAATGGGAGCTAGTCTTAACAAATATGAATTTGTATCATTTGAGTTGGGCATCAATACCACTGGTCTGAGAATGTTAGGAATAAGATTAGAACCTAGAGGTATCACATAAGAATTGCTAGAAGAAGTTCTCCTTTCAAAATAACCGGCTATGATCTCTGATGAGATAAAGCCTTGGGAATATTTCAAAGCTTCAACGGCTGGGTTCAAAAGACTCAGTATATTGTTATTGGTGGCAGCTTCTGCATTGGCCAAATCAAGAGTATCTCTTACTGAAGCGTCTACTTCAAAGCTTTTGATGGTTCCATCACCTTCGAAACGTAGCGAAGGGAATTCAGTAATAGCATTGCCAACAACAAACTGATCATTTCCATTGAGCAGAACAAATCCTGTCGATGAATCAGAAAATACTTTGTTGGAGGCATTGTGTTCCCAGTTTCCAGATACGCGCAACTCACCTTGATTTTCAAAAGTACCGGGGTCGTTATTGTTGTTATCCTTGTTGAGTAGATTACCTTCTACAGTGACCAATGCATCATCCTGTATGTGAATGAGGCTTCCAGCATTCGAAAAAGAAGTTTGTGCAAAAGTTGTATGCGTCCATAGGCCGATCGCAACTATGGATAGGATGATTTTAATATTTGACTTTTGTTTAATCAAAGCATCAAATTTTATTTAGGAGTGTTTTCATTCTCCAATTTCTGAATTCTTTCTTCTAAAATTTCGATGAGTCTCTGTTGTTTTTCAACAATTTCAATGAGACTTTCTCTGTTTTCCTTATTCATTGGGGTTTTAGCATCATCATTTTGATCTTTGATGTATACGTATTTTTCTCCTGTAAGGTTCTCCACAGCGCGAATAACTTTAGTCATATCTACATTAATAATTTTATCATTGCGCTCTGAGTAAAAGGCCCAAGCCATTTCTTCAGATTTTCCTCCTGGGATAAGCGAAAAGTTGTGTGGAGATAAATCTGTGGCGTTTCCATCTTCATCACGAACGAATAACTCACTAGTGCTACTTGCATCTCCATCGTCAAAATCTTTGGCGTATAACAAAATACCATCGGTGATACTAGATGAAGGCTCAGTTCCATTTTCGATGGCAATGACATTGGTACCTGAACCAAATGAAGAGGTTCCCATTCCCAAATTATTATTGATGCGAACAAAGCCTTGATCAAATCGTCCATAAATGAGAGATCCGGTTTCTCCTTCATCGGAATTGTTGATTGCCAAGCTATTCGCGCTTGATATGCTTTTTCCTGCATCCCTACCAATGATGACACATCCTGATAGTGAGTTGGTATTTCCTTGAGTACATTCTGATCCAATGATGACATTGCTTCCTCCTATATTTCCACTTGTGGTGGCTGTATATCCCAAAATCACATTTTGACTAGCATTTGAGCCTATAGCAATATTATATCCCAGGATAGAATTGCGAACACCTGATCCCGGACCGTTGATATTTGAACCGACTATGGTGTTCCATTGGCCCGTGGTAGTTCCTTGTCCAGCTCTATGACCGATAAAAGTATTTCCATCCCCTGTTGAATTGCTGGCTCCGGCTCTATGACCAATAAATGTGTTGTGCATTCCATCAGATCCACTGGGAGCATTGTTGTCTCCAGCTTCTGAGCCTAAGAAAACATTAGTAGAATCATCCGAATCTAATCGGAATAACTCATCTCCATCATTTTGTTCAAAAACGAAGATAGGAGCGGTTTGTGTTGAATGCACTCTGAAAGCTGCGAGGGTGTCATTTGATGAATTGGCCACTGTGATTCTGGCGCTGGGGTTGGTTGTTCCAAAGCCTATCTGACCCGAGAAATAATTGAGAGCATTTGATCCTGATTGATAAATACCATAGGCGTTCGCATGATCTGCAGATATTTCTATGCCTCTATACGATCCCGAAATTGAAGCAAGGGCTGGGTTTATATATATTCCTCTCAAGGTTCCTGTTGCTGTTGCCGTTTGGTTTATGGTAGTTCCAATTTCTATTTGGGTGTGATCATCAGCACCAGAACTTCGAGTAAAATTACCTGAATAGTCAGAGACCGTGGTTGAACCAGAAATAGAGTGTGTATACTGTCGCACCTGTCCATCACCCATAATATTCAAATAGCTCGTGGCAGCACCGGTACCTGCCTGAAATTTTGCTGCCAAATCATTGGCTATATTTGCTGCAATGAGATTACCCTGAGCACTGTTACTGCGGATAATATTGTCAAAGTTTCCTGCATTTGAACCAGCTTTCAAATATCCGGAGGATATAGCCACATCTCCATTGACATCCAATTTTTCGGTTGGGTTGGCAGACCCAATACCTACATTTCCTTGAGTGTAGATATTATCTGTGATCGCGTTGGGTTGTGCAGATGTACCAACTTCATACCAATCATGATCATTTTCCACCCTGGTTATGGCTGATGTAAGGTCTTCTAGTCTTGTGTAAGCACTCAGATCTGTCTCGAAAGTCATTTCAAATTCATTATCGAAAGTGAGATTTTCTGTGCCATTGCTTCTTGCCAAGACTCTGTCTACACTAAAGAGCACAACATCATTTGATTGACTATCTGTTTCATCACCAATTACCAGATAGAAATCTGTTCCGTCAGTATAATAATGCAAAGAGTCGCTGAAGTACATGTCGGTATAGAAGGTCGAATTGAAAGTTGCAACACCGGCTGGTGTCCAGAGTCCAGAAAAAGTAGCTTTCCAAGCAACTCTGTCATCATCGGCTCCTCCATTGTACTTGTAGTAAGAAATGTCAAATTGACCATATCCTCCAAAGGGTTGTCCCGATCTCTTGGGGAGCTTTAATAGAATTACTCCATTGTTGTCGAGAAATGACTTTTGGTATGCCATGCCTTCCAAAAATGCTGTATTGGTGTTCTTAGCATATCCATCTTTTACGACCATCAAACCATCATCATGTAACTCCAGGATATCATCACCGCCCGAATTATTGATAATAGTGTTGCGCGTTGCGTTTGTAGCGGTTGTTGCCACTAAATTCAGTTTTGCTGAAGGGGTGGCGGACCCAATACCAATATTACCATTTTCCAAAATGTGTAATATCCACTCGGAGTTGGTATGGTTCCATAACCTAAGGGCATCAGTTCCGTCATTTTCTAAACCCATAAACCATTTATAAGAACCATTTGTTGAATACCACAATCCAGCTTCATAAGAGGCCGCATTTACCCTATCAATATTTATTGCTGGTTCTCCGTTACCTGATCTTGAGTTTAATACGTTCAAATAAGCATTTGGATTATTTGTTCCAATACCAACATTACCCCCTGGTTGTATGCGAACTCGTTCACTCCCTCCAACATCAAACTTAAAACCATCATTGTCATCTATATAAAAATTGTAATTGGTTCCTCCTGCAAAAAGTCTTTGATCTAAGCTATTTGTGCCACTATTATAATTAATGGTCCCATATGCAGAGGTAGCCCCATCTAATCTGAGAGTCCCATACACATGCAGTTTATCACTAGTGGTTGATGTGCCAATTCCAACATTACCGTTTTCATCAATGATCATCCTTTCATTTCCATCAGTATCAAAACGAATTTTATCCTCATCAGAAGATTCTTCCACTTGGACTTTGGTGTCTCCATCAGTATCTACTAAGATTGCGATTGAATCGGCCAAGCTAGATGCATTGGTCCAAGTAGCCGTACCATTTGCATCTGAGACCAATACTCTTCCGTTTGCCTGATTGCCATCTACCATTCGAATGGAGCCTTCGATGTGTAGTTCTTCATCGGGGGAGGTAGTTCCTATGCCTAAATTCCCAGCTTGTGTCACTATGAACACACTATCCACTCCGCTAACATCATTATGTACGTGTAGTTTACCGAGAGGATTATTGGTGCCTATTCCTACAAGTCCATGCCATTTGATGCGCATAGCCTCACTTGAGTTTGGGCTGAAAATAAAATCTCTAGAGGAATTATTGCTAAAGGTCAGGCCGGCATCATCCATGGTAAGGTCCGTAGTATATCCAGAAGTGGTATTGACGTCTACTCTGAAATAAGCGGTCAACGAAGGGGATTGTAAAATTTGAAAGCGCTTGCTTGGAGATTGGCCTCCGATTCCTAAACTTCCATCCGAGGTAAGTATCATTTGATCAGTAGAATGATTGGTGAAAACCAAACTATTTGAAGAAGCTTTTGAAGTGAAAAACCAAGTGTCTTCATTGTCATCCCCATCATCTGCATCCAATGCAATTGAAGCATCATTTCCTTCAGTGGACTGTACTTCAAATAATTGTTCCGGACCCGTGGTTCCAATACCCACGTTACCATCTTTAGTCACCCTCATTCTCTCAACCGTGGCAGAACCAACAGTTGGGGAGGTGAAAATTCCAAAATCTCCCCCTAAAGTACCTTGTCTCATATGCCTCAAGTAAGTCCCGGAACCTATTGCATCTCCAGACCCCAATTTCATACTAGCCGTATCATCTGCAGACCCTAAATCATTTCTTAACTCCAACAATAGCACATCCCCATCCACAGCTTTACCAATATCCAATATTGCTGTAGGATTTGATGTCCCAATTCCAACAGTACCACCATCTAAAATTGTCATGACTTCCGAGCCATCATCATATGCATTAAAGATATCTTCTGTGCCTTCATTCCTAATATGCAAAGCAGCATTAGGATCACTAGTACCTATTCCTACCAGTCCATCATTATTGAAGGTAATACCTTCATCATCTTGACCTTGTCTTGTAAGATGCACATTAGAGTTACTTGTATTGCCATACAGCCGAATGGTATGGCCTCCCATGCCATCCATGATAAATCCATTGGTGTTTCCAGATGTGGTTTGTAGCCAGAGTTTTGAAGATGGGGTAGTTGTTCCAATTCCAATATTACCATTTTCATCAATGATCATCCTTTCATTTCCATCCGTATCAAAACGAATTTTATCCTCATCAGAAGATTCTTCTACTTGAATTTTGGTGTCTCCATCAGTATCTACCAGTGTTGCAATGGAATCTGCCAAACTGGATGCGTTTGTCCATGTAGCCGTACCATTCGCATCTGAGACCAGAATTCTACCGTTTGCCTGATTGCCATCTACCATTCGAATAGAGCCTTCGATATGAAGTTCATCAGATGGTGCATTCGTACCTATACCAACATTTCCAGATTGGAATATTGCTGCATAGTGGCTGCCACCTACAGCTGTCAGAGTAGGGTTGTAATTAATCCCGATGATATCACCATTGGCTCCACCCGTTTGATTTATTGTAGGGTTAATGAGTAAGCTTCCATATTCAGCATTCCCAGATGTCGGGGCAAAAGTAGTTTTACCAATTCCAACTTCAATTTGCGAACCAGCGATGCCAGATAGTGTTGTTGGGAAGTTGGCCCCAAGTTGAATGAATCCATTTGTAGTCGAATGGGTAGTGCGGTCATAATGTAGGAATAACTCCCCATTTGCGTAAACTCCACTTTGATTTGGAGCAAAAAACCAGCTATTTGTTCTGATAACACCGTTGACATCCAATCTCTGTCCAGGTGTTGATAGACCAACACCTACATTACCTCCATCTGTTACAACGAAAGCACTATCTGCGCCTGTCACGTCATTTGTAACGTGAAACCTAGCAGCAGTAACTCCGCTTCCAATTCCGACATTTCCGTCAGTATGAACTAGAATGTTGACTTCATTGTTAGTTCCTATCGCCAATTGTCCATTTTCCTTGTTGATAAAAGAAGCACCTAGACCACTCATGCCAATTGCAAGTCCATCATTGTTTGCATTGTAACCTGTGGATGTATTTCTTAAGAAAAAAGAAGTATTGGCACTTCCTTTATCGTCTATTGCTGCATCGACAAGAAATGAGTTTGTGACAACATTTAATGGAGCCACTGGTCCTGTAGTACCAATACCTACTAGCCCTTGTTGGGTTATAACAAAAGCACTATCAGCGCCTGTCACATCATTGTGTATGTGAAATTTTGTGGAGGGATTATTTGTTCCTACACCAACATTGCCATCATACGTCAATCTAAGAATTTCAGATGAAGAAGTGTTTATGCCATTTCTCAACCGAAAAAACATATCTCCTCCGTTTGCGGTTGTATGTTCCAATCCAATCATTGCAGTCGCAGCATTGTTGCCATTTGGTCTTGTCTGAAAACCAATAGAGCTGTATTGTGCAAGCGTATTATTGTTATAAACACTAAAGGTTGTGTTTGCAGCCAGACCACCTGCCGTAAATATGGGATCTTGATTGCTTTCAGCTACAGTAAGTGCATTTGCTGCACTTGTAGTACCAATACCTACATTGCCATTTTGTAGAATGACCATTCTTTCAGAACCATCCGTGTCAAATCTGATTCTATCTTCATCATAGGATTCTTCTACTTGAATTTTTGTGTCACCATCACGATCGGAGAGTATATATGGTGTAACGTTTATCCATCGAAGCCCATCGGACATTTGTAAAACTGAATCTGCAACGTTATAAATAATCATTCCTTCTGTCGATGCACCTGCAGCTGGTCGATTGGCGGTGGTTACAAATGGAATTACTAAACCTTGTGAAGAATCAGCAGATTGAATTTGCATGGTAGCATTTGCATTAGTAGCATTGGTTCCAATGTTGTGCTGTGCTAATAAATGTGCACAGAGTAGTACTGCTATTGAGGTAAATAAGAATTTCACTGTTTCTCTATTTTATTAAGTCTTTCTTCTAGTGCATCAATCATCTTGGTTTGTGCATCTAGTTGATCTTGCATGCTCTTGTTGTCTAATCGATATTGCTCAACTTTCTTTACCAACTCCTCAAATGAGAGTCCCTGAAATTCTGAGGTTTCAAGGGTTCCCGTATTCAGGTTTTTGATGCGTAAAAGTTCCTTTCCGGAGATTTCTTCAACGGTTCTCACCAACTTTGCCATATCAACGTTTATGGCTTTATTATCCCTTTGAGAGTAAAAGGACCATGCCATTTCTTCACTAGGGCCTTCTGGGAATAAACTGAAATTATGTGGAGAAATGATGGTACTATTTCCAGAGGCATCAAATGCTTGTAACTCACCTCCTGAGGAATAAATTCCACTGTGGCCTGCTGCATTGGTTGGAGCTGCGGCATCTTCCAGCATAATGGCTCCGCCTACCTCCAGTTGGTAAGCTGGGGTTACACCGATTCCGACATTTCCATTAGCATCAATTCGCATCCTCTCATTAGCTGCAGCAGAACCTCCTGTGGCAAATTGAATGATTCCACTTGCGTTGCCTGAAACAATTCCAAGCCCACCACTTCCATTTGTATACCAAGCCGCCATTCGAGGAACAAAGATGTTATTGGTATAGGAACTTCCTGTTAACACGAATTGGCTGAGTTCACTCTGATCATTGTACAAGTCTGTAGTGGCATATCCTGAGGCGCTTGAATTCTCAGAAATAATTCCAGAATTTAATCCACCTGATGTGGCCTTTACATGTAGTTTGGAGTTTACAGTGCTTGTCCCAATTCCAACATTGCCCACATTGGTAATTCTCATTTGTTCATCTAGTGAGGCATTCTCATATGTGAAAAATCTGAGATTTCCATCATGAGCACCATTAGTGTTGTCAGTTATATTGGATACTATAGCCGCATAGTTTACTCTTGATGAGGTAGAAGAAAGTCCTGAAAAATAAACAGAACCAATATCCGAACCATTAGTATTAGTTTCTCGATGCATTAATGCTGTAGTTGGGTCTGTGGTACTTACATGCAAAGAGGCAGCGGGTGCCGTTGTGCCCACACCTACATTGCCACCTGCAGTAACGACAAAAGCACTATCTGAACCTACAACATCATTTGTTACATGAAAGCGTGCTAAAGGATCTTCATATCCAATACCAACGTTTCCATCTGCTTTTATTCTAAAGACATCTCCGTTTGCATTCGTGTGTTTTTCAACTTCGAATAAATAGGTTGCACTACTTCCTGTTGTTCCGGAAAATATGAAATTCGGGCCTGCTAGAGCAGGATTGGCTAAAAATCTGAGCCTGCCATAATCATCTCTTACTTGACTTCTCAGGGTTCCTGATCTTTTCAAATCATATATGTACATATCGCTATTCCCAGTTACATCAATATCCAGTATTGTAGAAGTGTTAGCAATTGGTTCAACATGAATTAGTGTATCTTCTCCAGAAACTTTAATGGTACCTGAGTTTACATGAAATCTTTCACTTGGAGAACTGGTGCCAATACCTACATTACCTGAGCTACCTTCTGCAAAAATGGCATGAGTGCTTGCATCAGATTCATATCTAAAATCTACGTCAGAGGATCCTTCGTTTATTACCGCTTCGCTTTGTCCTGAAGGTTTGTGCAAGCGCATTGTGCTTGTACCTGATTGTTTCAGATCTATGATGTTCGTTCCAAACTCGATTTTGGTATTTCGGTTACCGTCTTGACTTGTAATTATTTCAGGTCCCACAGTTATACTTCCGGCTACATCCAGTTCAGTTTCAGGTAAAGTTGTTCCGATCCCTACACTGTCTCCGAAGTAATTCAATCCCTCACTGGTGTATAAGGCGTATGCCTTGCCGTTATCAGTTCTAGCAGCAAAGTATCCCGCATAATTATCATGATTACCTAAACCCCCATCTCTTGTTACTTCTACATGAACTCCTTCAATGTTGTGGTGGGAACCCACTGTGTCTTGCATAAAAAAACCATAGCTCTTTCTATTAGCAAAAACTCTATTTGGAAGGTCTATTTTTATTCCTTGCATTGTATTCCCTGCATTCGTATGAGTTGGTTGAACTAACAACCCCACGAAATTACCGTTAGTCAGATTCGGTGTTCCAATTTCCAAAGCTGCATCACCATCTGCTGTGCTATTGTTAAACCTGAAATATCGTTTACTAGTTCCAAGACCAGCATTGTCGACTCCAAATAATACATTTCCATTATATACCTCAAACTTTTCAGTGGCGCTTGTTGTTCCAACTCCAACATTGCCAGAATTTGAATTGTAGATGTCATTGCCTGAAGTGGTCCAATCACCATCATCTGCGGTTGTGATTGTCGTTGGATCAGTCCACGCACCGGTTCCATTTGCATCTGAGACCATTATGTATCCATTGCTCTCATTGCCATCCACCATTTTCACTGATCCTTCGATATGCAATTCTTCATCAGGAGACGAAGTTCCAATTCCTAAGTTTCCACTGCTTGAAATGGTAGCAGCAACGTTGGTATTTGTCATAAATGACATGCTATTATCAGTATGATTATAATATAGCTGACCAATATCTATATCATCAGCATCTCCAAACACAATGGATTGTTTCTTATCATTTGGTGACAGGAAGGAAAGACCGCTGTTCCCGCTTTGTCTTTCAATCACCAAATCATCTGCGTCAACATGTGGTGTTCCCTGATCCGCTCCCGAATTTATGTGTAGCTGACCATCAGCTGAAGTGGTTCCGATTCCAACATTCCCATTGTTGTTGATTGCCATTCTCGTTGCGGAAGAGGTTTGAAAGAACCACTGTCCTGTTCCACTTTTTGCGTTTAGATAGGATGGATTGCCCCTTGTGTTTTCAAGGACAGCACCTCCAGGATGAAAGGACCATACTCCACCATCGTTTCCATCAAAAGTAGCTAGTGCGTCTGTATTGCCTACCGTATTATTAGCGACTGACAAAAATGATCCAGAGGTTGAGGTTGTTCCAATGCCCACTTGTCCTTTTGCTGATACGATAAAAGCACTATCAGCACCTGTTACATCGTTGTGCACATGAAACTTACCTGTGGGGGCTGATGTTCCAATGCCTACATTACCGTCATTTTGAATTCTTGCAAGTTCTACTCCTCCAGTTAGGAATCGGTGCCCGCCATTTTCAGCTCTGATTTTTAAATCGTCATCACTGTCATCAGTATAAATAAGGCCTTTTGAAGCACCATCGCTTGTGAGTTGCAGCATGGCCTCATCATCACCAATCACATTAATATGTGAATGCCGACCGGCTTGTGAGTTTTCTACCTTAAGTACATCAGAGCCTGCGGGGTTGTTTACTGAATAGATGTGTAATGGAACATTTGGTGTAGTAGTTCCAATGCCTACATTACCAGTCTCATCGATGATCATTCTTTCAGTTCCATCTGTGTCAAACCTTATTTTGTCCTCATCAGCACTTTCTTCTACTTGAATTTTGGTATCTCCATCTGCGTCTGATAGAGTACTTAAAGAATCTGCTAAGCCCGATACAGTTCCTGTAACGATTTTTCCTGTTGCAGGATCATGCATCAAAACATTGTTGAATACACCAGGGGATAAATTATCAATTTGTATTGAATCATTATTGGCATCAATGTGAAGCAATTCCTCCGGGCTTGCAGTGTTAATTCCAAGATTTCCATTTTCATCAAGCCTCATACTTTCAGTGCTTTGATTTTGAAAGATCATAGCATGATTGGCTGTTCCTGAAACAGCATTAAAAGTGAAGCCACCCGTTCCAGCCGAAATTTCGCCATAGTGACCTGAATTTCCTGATCTTGAAAGAAATATTTTACTGTTGTCGCCAGGAGTCACTCGTAGCCAATTGGTTCCAGTGGGTTCATTAGTTACTTGTAGAGCGGTACCGGAAGATGAAAACTCATTATACAAATGAAGGTTGGCCAAAGGATTTGTCGTACCGATTCCTACGTTGGACGATGCTGTCACCACGAATGCACTATCCGAGCCTAAAACGTCATTGTGAATATGAAGGACTCCACTTGGATTTGTTGTATTGATTCCTATTTCCTCACTACTATGATCAAGAAAGATCGTTGCTCCAACGGGATTATTGATAGCGCCTCCGGCAACTTGAGTTGTGATGGCCAAATCTTCTTCTCCATCACCAATGGTCATACCACTGATAGCAGTTGATCCCTGAAACCTGATGTTTGCTCCCGCATCTTGAATTTCTAATTTGGCCACATCTCCAGTAGAGCCAATAGATGTATTTCCTGACTCATGAACAACGAATGCACTATCTGATCCGGTTACATCATTTGTAACGTGAAACCTAGCAGCGGTAACCCCACTTCCAATTCCCACGTTTCCATCCGTATGGACCAAAATATTGACTTCGTTGTTTGTTCCTATTGACAATTGACCATTTTCCTTGTTGACCAAAGAAGCTCCTAGACCACTAATGCCAATTGCAAGCCCATCATTGTTCGCATTGTAACCTGTGGATGTATTTCTTAAGAAGAAAGCAGTATTGGCGCTTCCTTTATCGTCTATTGCCGCATCGACAACAAATGAATTGGTGACAACATTTAGCGGAGCTACTGGTCCAGTGGTGCCAATACCTACAAGCCCTTGTTTTGTTATCACAAAGGCACTATCTGACCCCGAAACATCATTGTGAACATGAAATTTGGCTGTAGGCGAAGAAGTGCCTATTCCAACTTCATCATTTGAATCGTCTATGAAAAATGTACCATCACCGAAGTCAATTGTGTTTGTCATAGTGACGTCAACATTAGATGGTGCGGTTCCATCTCCTCCATAGATTCCTGAATTCAAAGCAATATTTTGAGGTATTAGATCTGTGAAAGTATAATTTGTTGTATTTAAAACACTTGTGGTTTCAATGCTTATGGCCCAGTTTTGCAAGTAATCGTTTTCGTCAACCGCAAACAACCCACTATTTTTGATGACCTGGAATTTTTCGACAGTGACTCTAACTGGTTGTGAATAATTGTCGGTGATTTCACCGATTTGAATGTAATATTCGTTTGAAGAATTTAAACCGAGTCTCACTGTTTTGACCATCAATGTATCGCCAATTGCGTGGGCTCTTCCACGAAGCCATTGATTTGAGGAATGGGACATTCCTCCAATCCAATAATCAGCGGATTTGCCCGTATTCGCTTCAACAACACTTATTTTATAACTTGAAACGCGACTATTTCCAATAGCAACTTTTAAGGTGATGGCACCTGTTCCACTCACTGAATTTGATACCGGGTTATTTAAAACGAAGTAATTTGCACCATCTGTGTGCATATCATAACCAGACTTTTTGCTATTTCCAGTGACATGAAAAGATTGCGTTGGGCTAGAATTGCCAATACCAACGTTGCCATTCTCATCTATGATCATTCTTTCTGAACCATCAGTGTCAAATCTGATTTTATCTTCATCAAGAGATTCTTCTACTTGAATTTTAGTGTCATTGTCTCCATCATAAATATCAGTGGGATTGATATCTAACCAAGCATTTCCATCGCAATACTGAAGCGCAGAATCAGTGACGTTATAAATGACCATCCCTTCAGTGGTACTCCCTGGGGCAGGTCTATTTGCTGTTGTCACATAAGGAATTACCAATCCCTGAGTTGAATCAGCCGATTGAATTTGCATCACCGCATTCGCGTTTGTGCTGTTGGTACCAATATTGTGTTGCGCAAATGTGATATGAAAAGAGCTTAGAAGAATCATCGCAAGGATAATACCCACCCCACCCTTCGGGCACCCCTCCAGGGCACGCACTGAGCCCTGCCGAAGTGAGGGGAATTTATCTAATTTGTACAATTTGCTTGATATTTTTTCAAGTACTTTGACCATCTTATTTTTTATTTCGTTTCGCAAGTTCTTTTCTCTTCCAGACAGACGCCTGCTTAAAATTTTCCTATTATCATCCAATTACTTCCATCTGAAACAATCTTCCAACCACCATATGGTACATTGGAAGTTTGATTGAGTGCTCCATCAATTGTTTCAGCACCGTTACCATCAATAATTACATTATTGGCAGTTCCATCAGTCTTCTTAATGTGATAAGTTTTTCCAGTACTTACTGCCGATGTGGCAGGTAAGGTAATCGTGACACTTCCAGATGTGGCATCAACCAATAGCACCTCTTGAGCAGAAGTTGCAGCAGCATTTGAAGAAACGTTTGTAACGGCCATAGAGGAAGCGTTTGCCTTGAAAACTTTTCCATTGGCATCAATTGAAAGAACATTACCAGTTCCTGCAAGATTGTCTATTTGTAATGAATCAGAGTCGGCATCGATGTGTAGGATTTCAGCAGGTGAATTGGTTCCAATACCAATGAAACCAGAAGGAACATCTAAATAAAATTGATCACTATTAATGGCGTAAAATGTAGTAGGTGCCATCCTAATGAATCCTGTATTGTGAAATATCATTCTTGATATTCCACCACCATAAATTTCAAAGCCATCTGACCCAAAAGTTCCTACATAACCATGGCTCAGTTGAGTAGTTGGATTACCTGTAAAGCCGGCACGTGATATTCTTAAAACTGGGTTGACGCCATCATCATATATATGAAGACTAGTTTTGGGGTCAGTAGTTCCAATTCCTACTCTACCATTCTTAATAGTAATTGTGCTGTCTAATGAGCTATACAAAGTGTCACCAGACACCGTCCAATCTCCATCATCCAAATCCGTTGCGGCAGTCTTATGCAACACGCCATCGGTATCAACAGTCACTACAGTATCTATTGATCCGTCATTTTGAAGGCCCTCTAATTTTAATGGATCTGAAGATGCGGAAATGTGAAGCTTGTTATTAGGTAAATCGGTTCCAATACCGATATTCCCTCCTGATCTGATTGTCATTGCTGTATCTGGTCCGGTGGCTTTTCCAGTGACGAATTTCATCATCCAATCTTCACCAAAGTCTTCTGCCTCAGAAAGAATGGCAGCATGGACACCAGCACCAACTGTATTGTCTGAGTTGTAGAACTCAATACCCATGTGAGAATTGTTACTTACGTTGGTATTGGTTCCTGAAATTCTTAAGTATTCATTCACATTTGAACCACCACCAGAAATCTCAAGTGATCTTGCAGGAGTAGTTGTACCAATACCTACATTTCCATCGCCACGAACATGCATTACCGGATTATTTGAGTAAGAAGCCGCTAATAAAAATTGATTGGTGGAAGAAGCTGCTCCGTCTGGTTCAGATGTTAGGCGAAGGACAGTATCGCTATCTGAGTCGATTATGTCAAAATGTGCAGATACCTCCGCATTGCCAGATGATCCGGAAAAGGCAGTGTAAATCCTTGCGTCAGTAGTTGGTGTCATAAAATTGTCACCAATGCTAAGTCTACCATCACCATCAAGATGCATTCGTCTTGCATCACCTGAAGTAGAACCTCGGTTGGCGTAACCCTGAATTCTAAAGTCAATATTATCAGAGAAAAATATTGTTTGTCCGCCTAGAACACTCGGATTAATAGTAAAATGGGCACTTGCTCCAGGATCAGTTATCATGGTGTATTTAGCATTGTCTGCGATTTCAAGAATACCTTGGGGAGTCGTTGTTCCAATACCCACATTTCCATTAGTTAAGAAAGTTGTGGAAGGATTTCCCGCAATGCCATTTGGATAGACTTTGAGCGGAACATCACCACTATTACCAGTTCCACTGGCTGAATACAGCTGGGTTTCAGTTGTCAGAGCTCTTATTCCTACTCTTTTTGTGTTCGTAGTAGAAGTATTTGAATTTGTCAATGCTTCAACAGTTGTGGTAATTTGTGAAGATGAAGCAGGCGCAACCCAAAAAGCTGCATTGGTAAAACTGCTATCCGCATCACCTATTAAGTAACCGCCCCTAGGAAAACTTGCTGTTCCCAATGCTGTGTAAGAGGTAAAGTTTCCGGTAGAACTTGCTGTGGATCTTACACTTCCATCAACAATTTCTAATTTATCAACTGGATCTAGTGTTCCAATACCAACATTTCCATCTTTTATCACTACAGCACTATCAGGAGCGCTATAGAGTGTGTCTCCATCAACTGTCCAATCGCCATCGGACAGGTCCGTTACAGCAGTTTTGTGCAGCACACCATCTGTATCTACTGTGATCACTGTATCAAGCGATGCATCATTTTGAAGACCTTCTAGTTTTAAAGGATCAGAATTGGCAACCACATGAAGTCGATTGGTAGGTGAGGTCGAACCAATACTCCAATTACCATTTGCATCAATTTCTGCAATCTCAGTTTCGTTGGTGTAGAATAAGAAGTTGTCTCCAGTGTTAACTCTAAAACTTATACCATCACCCACTGAATTTCCTATGCTGAATCTATTTTGAACCCTTGAAACAGAGTTGTTACTTGATCCAACGGCTAAGAAGCCAACAGTTCCAATGTCGTTGTTTAAAGCAATTACTGTGGCTGCATTTGAATTGGAATTTGTATTACTGACTCTAATTCCTTCAGAGAGATTGTTAGTGTTGTTTACATCTAATTTGAAAGCAGGACTTGAAGTACCAATGCCAACAAAGCCTGAACTTGATACTCTCATCCTTTCCGTTGGATTGCCCAGTAGTGATGTATGAAATAATAGGTCTCCGGATCTGGTGGTACCATTTCCTTGATAAATTGCAGAAACTCTTGCAATTTCAGCCGCAGCTGAGTTATTATGTCTAGCACTAAAGTCGACTCTACCCGCAATGGTTCCTGCGGGGGCATCAGATCCTCCATTTGCATTATAGAGTTGAATGGTAGCATTTCCGTTGCTGGATTCAATCCTAGCTACATCACCTTGATCAGAAATAACATGTAGCTTTTTGGCAGGACTCAATGTTCCAATCCCTGTATTACCTTCTTTTATCACAACGGCACTGTCCGGTGCACTGTAGAGTGTGTCTCCATCAACTGTCCAATCGCCATCACTTAAGTCAGTAACTGCAGTTTTGTGCAGCACGCCATCTGTATCAACAGTAACCACCGTATCAAGAGATGCATCATTTTGAAGACCTTCTAGTTTTAAAGGATCAGTAGAAGCTGTGACTTGAAGTTTTGTGCTAGGAGCTGTTGTTCCAATTCCGATGTTACCATTATCCATGATTCTCATTCTTTCTCTTCCGCTAGCCTGTCCATCAGTGATGAAAACCATATATCCAGAATTGGCAGTTCCGTTGAAGACATATCCAATTCCTGCATCCGCAGAGTTGGCTCGAAGTCTTAATCCGGCAAAAGCACCGGTTGTTGAATTTGTATTTTCAAGTGTAAGCAAATCATTGGCACCACTATTAAGAGCACCTTCGTTATACACGGAACTATTATTGAAGAGAATACTTGTTTTGGAAGAGGGAGTGGAGGTTCCTATGCCCACATTTCCATTTTCATCTATTGTAAATCTATCAACGTTGTTACTAGCATCAAATATTCGGAAACTCGCGCCACCTGCATCTCTGTGCGAATAAAGAAAGAATTGCCTTCCATTTGCACTAGAATTGTGAAGAGCAATCCCGGGATTGTTCGAAGATTCTATTTCTAAAAATTTGTTTGTCACG
>JALEGO010000311.1 GCA_022763165.1 Flavobacteriales bacterium | reverse complement strand
GCAAGCTATTCGAATTCAGTTGAGGCACCCTTAGTACTTAATTTTCACGGCTACACGAGTAATGCTGATCAACAAATGATTTATGGAGATTTCAGAACAATTGCAGATACCGCTGGTTTTTTGTTGGTTCATCCCCAAGGTACGTTGGACCCTAATGGCATTACCTATTGGAATGCTGGCTGGGGAGGAACTGTCAATGATGTTGGTTTCACTGAAGCATTGATTGACACTTTAGCAAGTCAATACAACGTTGATCTTGATCGCGTATACAGCACTGGAATGTCCAATGGTGGATTTATGAGTTACCATTTGGCTTGTAATTTGAGTCATAGGATTGCGGCAGTGGCTTCGGTAACTGGATCTATGAATACCAACCATGTCAACAACTGTAATGCGAGTCACCCCATGCCAGTGATGCAAATTCATGGTACCGCAGACCCCACTGTGCCTTATTTAGGAAATTTGACAATGCAGCCCATTGAAGATGTTGTGTCACACTGGGTAAGCTTCAACACGTGCGATGTGAATCCTACCGTGATAAACGTTCCCAATACCAACTTGCTGGATTTGTGTACAGCAGAACATAGTGTTTACCCAAACGGTAATAATGGAGTGGAAGTAGAATTTTACAAAGTTACCAATGGTGGACACACCTGGCCAGGATCTATTGTAACCATTGGTACTACCAATCAGGATTTTAATGCTTCCGAAGTGATTTGGAAGTTCTTTGCTAAATATGATATCAATGGAGCTATTTGGCCAACGGGTATTGAAAAAAAAACAATTAGTGCGTCCATCAATATTTTTCCAAACCCTTCTGATGATATTCTGAATATCAACTCTGAAGTGGCTTTTGATCAGGTGGAAATTTTAAATGTTCTGGGAGAAGTAGTGACTAGAATTGGAAATGACTCTGGGATATCATTGATTGATTTGGAGTCCGGAATGTATGTAGTAAATATCTATTCGAAGAATCAGTTGATTCATTCTGAAAGAATACTTCGAGATTAGACTGTTTTATTGAGGTTTTCTCCTTTTAAGATTCTTTCGTAAATCTCAATGTAGCGCTCACACATAAGATCAAGTGAGTACTTTTCTAAAGCAATCTTTCTGGATTCACGTCCCATATTATCTCTTAGTACATTATCTTTTAAAACTCTTATGATTTGTTCAGTTACCTGATTCAGGTTTTTGGGCTCAAAGAGAAATCCGTTTTTGCCTTGTGACACGATGCTCTTACTACCCATAGCATCAGCTGCAATAACTGGTAAACCTGATGATATTGCCTCTAAACAAGCCAAACTCAGCTGTTCGATTTCACATGCATTTATGAATACATCCGCAAGAGAAAAGATCTTTTCATATTCATTTTCAAGTGCATTAAAGGCACCTGTAAAAATTACGTTATCCGATAAAGCCAGGTCCTGAATCATTTTCTTGATTTCTTTTTCAGAGGCACCTGATCCAGTGATGATGAACTTGAATTTAACTTGCTCTAATGCTTTTTTGACACATTTCAAGATAAAATCAAGGTTTTTCTCTTTATCTATGCGTCCTGTGTATAAAAGAATTGGTTCTTCTTGCAATTTGAGTTTTGCTGCTAATGCAGTATCTCTTTGTCTAGGTTTAAACTTATTGGTATCTACAGAATTGGGAATGCATATTATGTTGCCACCATAGTCATTCTTTAGTATTTCTGTTTTTGCCTGTTCGGATACAGCTACAACAGCCTGACATTTATGAAACATTTGAAATACCCAGTTCCATGTAAACTTCTCGTATCGGTCGTTTAGCTTTGTTGGTATTTTGAAATGATGTGCAAAATTGCCTGGCATCAGGTGATTGGTAACCATCATTGGTAATTTCTGTTTGTATGCCTCTTGCATTACCGCATCACCAAGTACAAATCTCCCTTGTAAATGAACTACATCAGGTTTAAATTCTGAGAATATTCTTTTCACCCTTGATTTTAAAAGTATGGGATTGATCAGTCTCAGACCATCATAAAGGGGTGTGTTGAAAGAAGAGAATCTGTTTACATTGACATCATCAAAAATTTCAAATTTTGATGAAATATTTGGTGAGGCGGTTAAGACCCTTACATTATGACCAAATTTCCCCAGATTTTTGGCCAGCCAATGCATGAAATATGCGCCTCCATTTACATCAGGGGGATAACTATCGAGTACTGTGAGTATTTTCATCTTTCTTAGCAACGTTGATGAGGTTTTGGTAACTTTTTAATTCATCTGAAATTTCATGCCTCTTTTCTTCGGAAATCCTTTGTCCTTTGGGCTTATAAGGGTTCTTTTTGAGAAAGCCCAGTATGGTTTTTCTATCAAAATGTTCTCCAATAAATTGATAGACTTTTGATAGGTTTTCAGTGGGATTCGAAATAATGTTTTCAAAATGAACTTCTAAAAGATTTTCTTCGGGGATAAGGGATCTTTGTTTGACGTATAAATCGTGAAATCTTTTGTAAGCCTCCAAACTGACATCTTCGTATTGTTGAGTGCTGAAATTTTGAAAAGCATAGGGAATGTTTGTTGATAGAGCTCTTATGTTTGAAAAGTATACGTCCTCAGGGTTTCTATGAATATAAATGAACTTAGCCTTCGGGTAAAAGTCTAAAATTTCCTTAATGCGAATGGTGTTTATTGGACTCTTTAGTACTAGTCTTTTATTAGTTGAAGTGTAGAGCTTGGAAACGACTCTGTGCCATTGCTGCATTAAACTTTTCGATGGGCTGTAATCAGATTTAGTGAAGTCGTAAAATTGTTTGTAGTTTCTTGGAAATGTTGCGGCCCAATAAGCACTTTTGGGATGCAATAGCGTTTGTAAGGCAAACTCCTCCTCACCAGGTATATCAAAATTTAGGTCTCTTCTATGATATGCCAATTGTAATTTAAGCAGACTACTGATTCTTTGTAATAATGGCTTTAACAGCTTTTCAGTAGTTAGATAAATGTCGGGAAACATGACTTTGTATATGTTGAAATATGCAAATTTTTTGTCCTGAATGAGTAGCTCATGCATGAATGTCGTTCCACTTCTCCAATGTCCTAAAATGATTATGGGATTTGTTGTGATTTTCTGTCTTTGAGTTGATTCTATTAGCAGTTCTATCAAGCGAAAGGGTTCACAAATGAGATATCTTAAAGGCCAGCTGATGATGTTGTGCACCTTGCTCCATGACAATTTTTTGCTAAATATTATTGAAATAAAAGCAAAGATTGGATAGAATGGCAGCCATTCTTTTTTTGGAATATGTGATCTTTTTTTGTTCATATTTGAAGTGCAACTGCACCTAAACTGGTTCCCGCTGCTGTACCTGTCAATAACAACTTTTGCCCCTTTTCACCTTTTGAATCCAAATACATTGACAATGCCATTGGAATTGAGACCGAAACGCAATTCCCATAGTCTTCAAGAATGTCAACAGTTTTATGCTCGATTTCATATTTTTTCTTGAAATACTTTAAAGCTGCTTTGCTTGCCTGATGCGGCACAATGGCGTCAAAATCATTAGAGGAAAGCTTGTTTTGATCAAAGAAGTCTTCTAGAAATCGATCGTAAATCTTAATGGTACTAATAAGAGCTTTTCTACTTGACATCTTAAAAGTATGTATTTCATCATCTTTATATGTTCTTGGATGATAGTAACTAGCTCCGCCTTCAATAATTGTATTGTGATAACTGTCACTGAACGTTTTGAAACTAGATGCTATAAGTCCTTCTTTGTCTTGAGAGTGGCCAACAATGAAGGAAGTACTAGCGTCACCAAATAGACAATACGATTCTTCATGCAGGTGATTTAAAGAACGCGAAGGAATCTCACTACAAACAATAGCAATATTACTATAAGCACCGGAGGACAGAAGGGCTGAGGAAATTTCCAAACTAGAGAGAAACCCCAGACAAGACATATCAATATCCATGCAAGGTATTCCAGTATGACTTTGACCCATTTTTTTTTGAATAAATGCTGAAGTATTTGGAATAATAAATTCCTTTGAAACAGAAGCGAAAATAAGAAGCCCCAATTCCTTGAATTCAAGATTCGCATTTTTCAGCGCTATGTCTAAAGATGAACAAGCAAGGTCGCTTACCTTTTCATCAGTTGCTCTGTATGTTTTTTTGATGCCATGTGTCTCAAAAAGTGCCATTTCATCTTTGTCAAATTGTTTTGCCATATCCTTAACAGTAAACTTCTCCTGCGGCAGGGTAGTGCCATGCCCTAATATTTTCATGCTTCTCATAATGTTAAAGTTTTGAATACACCCTTCGATGCTTTTTTGTGAAATCTGAGCTTCCCAATTCTGAAAATTGAATACTTATTGTTTTTTGAACTCCAAATGATTGGAGCATTTCATTAAATTGAACCTCAATCATAGGAGTTAAAGATTCCAGAAAAGGATCCATTTTTATGGTTATCAGGCTTTGATTTTCTTGAATGACCTTATACTCATTAATTTCCTGGTTTTTAATCATTGTACGTCTTATAAAATCAGGGAGAATTACAATTTTTTGAGTGTTAGATTCAAAAGTGAAGCAATCATCAGCCCTGCCTTCGATTTTTTTAATTGCGCCTAAAGGAGACCCACAGGAACATCTTTCGTTCTTTATGTGCAAAATATCATTTAACCTATATCTTACGATTGGAAGTGTCCTTCTAAAAGTATCAGTAATAATGGGGTGAAATCTTGTTTTTTCTGCATCAAGCCAATCTCGCTCTATGTGTATTAGATCCTCGTTGAGATGAAATGTTCCCTCAGAGCAGGTTTGCCCTAAGAATCCCTCGGTACACTGGTAGACTTGATGAATCCTTTGATTCCAGGTGTTCGTTAATTTTTTCTCGATATCCTCCTCCAAGACTTCCGCAACTGAGAGAATCTTGCTTGGATTGATCATGATTTTTTTTGCCAAGCACTCATCAGCAATTCTGTTTAAAACCGATGGCTGTGCAACGAGAATGTCTGGTTGGAATTCCTCTAGTTGTTGTAGCAACTCTTTCATATTCTGCGATAAGTCGAAGAATTTGAATCTTAGCAATTTTGAATTGACAGATTGATAAAGATTGCTATCTGCCCTAAGAAAAAAAGCTACTTTCCTCGTTTTCAGACTAAATCCAATAACTCTGAGGATTATTTCGGCAACCCATTTTGCTCTTTCTCTCGCACTAACTAAAAAAATCCCAACATTGCCTGATGTTCCAGAGGATAATCCAACAGTGATGTTGCCGATCATCGGGCTAAAATCTCTGGTCTTTTCTGCTCTTCTAGCTACGTTTAATGCTTCTTCTCGGGAAATTGAAGCTGTATTGATATCATCAAAATTCTCCATCAAATCCTTTTTCTCAATCACTGGAAATTCATGGAGTGACTTATATCTTGTATAGAATTGTGAGTTTTGATTCAGCCATTGCAGAAGTCTGCTCAATCTCCTTTTCCTATGGGCGTTCAGAGATTTGCTGGATCTAGGTCGAAAAATAAAACCTACAATTAAATACCAAATTATAAGAAGTTTGAACCTCATTGGTTTGTTTTCAAAACAATATTATTTTAT
>JALEGO010000034.1 GCA_022763165.1 Flavobacteriales bacterium | reverse complement strand
TCATCGTTGGTATTGGATTGAAAATGACATTGTAAGGAAGTGGAAAAAGGTAGATGGAACAAAACGCTTGGCAGATGAAATTGAATACTTAACTGCTTTGGAAGATAGAAAATTGATCCTTTAGAAAATAATCTCGCTTATATCGAACTCACGTTATTTCCTTTTGGACTCATAAGGGATGGTTTCATCCAGCAAAATGGCTTCTTGAAGAACTTCTAATAAGGTGTCTTCCGGAATGTCCTGAAGCTTACTGAAAGTGATGCTGTAAACTTGTTTTCGGTCTTTATTTTCTAAAAGGCCTTGTTCATTTGATAATTCATTTCCTCTGACAAATGCAAATTCTACATTCCCCTTTTTATCGGGGTTTAAGTAGCAAATCCAGGATTTTCCAAAATAAAATGGAATCTTATATCGCATCTTCTCTGTCAAGTTTAGATTTTCTGTGAGCAAAGTATGTAGATAGAGCATGATCTCTCTTTGATCGTCCTCAAATTGGTAAATGAAATCTTCGGCTTCGGTCATAAGATGGTTGCAATTAAAAGTTTTTTCGCGCCAGGACTGAAAGGATAGCTGAACGCCTGAATGGTGCCAAATTTATTTATACTTTTTGAAAATATCTTGTAATTGATCATAACCCAGATCGAATACTTCTTCAAAGTCCACCCATGTGATATCATCACCCCAATCTGGATTGAGGTTAATTCGCTCAATATGATCAAAGATTGTCTGGCGGATATCTGACCGAAAGAGTTTAAGGAGCTCTCCTTCCTTAATCTTGAAGAAGCGTTTTAATTTTCCAACATTGTTAATTTCTCTTTCAGATAGGTGGCCGTCATTGAGAGACTCTTTAATGTAGCTCATGGTAAAATTGAGGCCCTGAGTCTTCAGTGTTTGAATTTGTTCATCACCATACTTCGATTTGATTTTGGATAAATCAAGGTGCGGGTTTTCAGTGTCAAAAAGGTGCTCTGAAAGATCGATAAAAACATCTTTTGATTCAGTAGTTATATTTTCCAATTGATCCTTTAAATAGTGGTTCCAGGTTTCCATATTCTTGTCTAGGTAAGTTCTTTTGCAATATTTTTTAGATTCTTAATGACGTTTGGTAAGGAGGTTCGAATACTGAATTGTTCTGGTTTGATGCCAGAATTTCGCATAATTAGTCCTCGCATATCAGTGGCAATTTTTTCATGATTTTTTTCTAATGCATATTGTCCTTTTATTTCTAAACCTCTAATCGCATTTTCAACGAAGATTATTTTTTGGATATGAAAACTCAATTCTAGCTTACCAATATGATCATACAAAACACTTTTTATATCGAGTTTTCGATACTTCAATAATGCTTCATGTCGCATATTGTACATGCCTTTATAGCCGGCTTCCATGAAATTAGGGTAGTTCGTGCCTCCAAATTTTCTTATCGTCTTGTTCAATACTTGGAATGCGTCAGAAAGATCTTTTCTCAATTTGATGCGCTCTATTTCTTTGAATATATTTTTTTGATTTGGAGCCAATAAAACTGACTTGAAAATGCGCATCTGAATTTCTTCTACATTTGCCTTTTTATCATCGGCTTCCATAGCGGCTAGAAAACAAGCGAAGCGACTCATCTCAAAGTCTTTTACTTGTGATCTCAGATCATCCTTGTACACCGGAAATACATGTTTCCAATAAGGAATGTCTAACAGATACAAGACCTCGACTGATTTTTGAATCACAGCTTTGAATGAATCGAGGTCTTTGTATCCATACATTTCTGCGATTTTCGCAGCATTCCAAAGTTTTTGTTTAGGTGGAGCAGTACTTGTTGTTATGTCCATTTTAGATTAAGACGAATAATGTTAAATTGGTCACAGGAAATTATTATCTAAATTAAGGTTATTAAATTGATGAATAGAGTAGTGTGTTTTGTTGGTTTTCTTTTGATATTGAGTTGCTCTTCAGGTGAAAGAAACAATAGGATTGCCTCAGATATGTGCGATTGCTTGAAGGAGAAAGTTTCAGAAAAAAAATATGGTAAAGAAGACGCTTATTCTTGTATGCGATTCTTGGAGAATGGATTATTGAGTCAAGAAGATTATAAAACCATTCAAGCTTTAGTCAAAAATCAATGTGGTGATGATCTTAAGGAGTACCAACAAAAGGATTAGTCTTTCAAGCCGCTTTTAATATGTAAGTCTCTTTGCGGGAAAGGAATGGTAATTTGATTTTCTCTAAATTTCTGATCAATTACAAATCTCAAATCGCTCTGTAAATTCTCTATTCTAAATAGCTCATGAGACCAAAAGAATAGCTCAAAATCAAGGGAACTATTGCCAAAATCTTGGAAGCGAACGAAAGGCTCTGGATGATCAGCAATCAAACCATGTTCCTTAGCGCTCTCTACTAAAAGTGTTTTGACCATTCGAGTGTCAGAACCATAAGCCACACCTACTTTAACAGAGAACCTTACGAGATTGTTGTGATCACTCCAATTGACCACGTTTTCACCAATGAGCTTATGATTTGGAATAATGATTTCATAATCATGTCTGGTCAATACGTGTGTTGTCCGCAGTGTAATTTTCTTGACTTTACCTACCAATCCATCGACTTCTACGATGTCATCAATCTCTACTGTTCCTTCAATTAATATTATTACACCTGAAACGAAGTCGTTAAAGACATTTTGGAGACCAAGACCCACACCTACCAACAGAGCTGCTCCACTCGCCAGAAGGAATGTGATCTTTAAGCCTATAAACTCAAGACAAAGTACTAATGCGATGACCCAAAAAAGATAGCCGATGATTTTATAGATAGAATAAAAGCGCTTTTCATCTTTTTTCTTTTTGACAGAATAGTTCTTGATCAATTTTTTTGTCAGCTCTAGAATGAGCTTAGTGATAATAATTGTGAAGGTTATATAAACGATGCTCCATCCAGTAATTATAAATTTACCTAGCGAAATAATTTCGGTGTTGAGCATATCATTGAATTCCTTCATCCTTTGATTTTTTATTTCTACGCAAGTTTAACAATTCTACTCCAACAGAATAGGCCACAGCAAAATAAATATAGCCCTTAGGAACATGCTGATGGGCTGCTTCAATGATGAGCATGAAACCGATTAATATTAAGAAGGAGAGTGCTAATATTTGCAGAGAGGGATGCTTGGAAATAAATTCGGCTATCCGCTCAGCTAACAATAACATCACCAACACGGCTAACACCATAGCCGCTACCATTACCCAAATTTCTCTACTCAGTCCAACCGCAGTAAGGATAGAGTCCAAAGAAAAAATGACGTCCATGGCAATGATCTGCAAGATGACATTGGTGAATGAAATACGCTTTAAACTCGTATTATAATGATCCTCTTTGTTCTGAACCTTTTGATGAATTTCCTTGGTGCTTTTAGTTAACAGAAATAAACCACCAAAAAATAGGATTAGATCTTTCCCTGTCACTTCAAAAGTGAATAGTTTAAAAAGCGGATTGGTCAGCTGTGTTATCCATGAAATTCCAAAAAGCATTGCAATTCTTAAAAGGAGAGCCAATAAAATTCCTAACTGTCGAGCTTTTGCCTGTTGATTTTCGGGTAACTTATCAGAAAGTATGGAGATGAAAATAATGTTGTCTACTCCCAGTACAATTTCAAGAAAGATCAATGTAAGAAATGAGATCCATATCTCAGGACTACTTAAATCAGGCATTGTATAACTTTTCGTTTTTATCCATTACCACTTTTTGATATGGAATAGGAATCTCAATGCCTTCCTCATCGAATCTTTTTTTAATGGATTCATTGAGGTCACAACCCAAAACAAAGGCACTCGCTTGATCCTTGGCCCAGGACCAGGCACGTAAAGAAAGGGAATAAGGATTTACCATTATTACACGTACAGGGACTAAGGGATCACCATTGTCTTTTTGCTCTTGATTTCGGTTGTCCATAAAGTTTGAATGTTTCGCAACTTCCTCTGCCATGATTCGTTTCGCTTTTTCCAAATCCGCATTAAATGAGATCTGAAAATCGATCCATTTACAAATAAAGCCTTCGCCAAAATCAGAGTTTACAATGATTTCATTGCTGATCACTGAATTTGGAATAATGATCCGCTTGTTCTCAAAATCTCTGATCACTGTATGACGTAAAGTGATATCTTCCACAACTCCAGCCATAGTGTCTCGTAATCGCAATCGATCGTTTACTTTGAATGGTTTAAACAGCACGATGAATACGCCACTCACAATGTTTGAAAGTGCTTGTTGTGATGCCAAACCGATGGCCAATGCCGCAATTCCGGCTCCGGCTAAAATCGAACTTGCTGCAGCCTTTAAGGCTGGAACATGATATACGAATAGTGCAAAACCCACGGCATAAATCATCGCTGTGATGATATGTGATAGAAATTTATAGTTAGTAGGGTCATTTTTTAGAATAACAGATGCTTTAGTGATCATTTGGCGGAATACGCGTCTGAATAAAAATCCTACGAGGAAAGTGCCCACCAAAATGAGAATGGGTAATCTCCAATTCGCCCAAATATTTTCAAAAAAACTCATTTATCTAATTTCTTTAGTCCACTTATATTTTTCGAAGATAAGCAGTTCTTCTGTGTTGCCAGTTTGCGGATTGACAACTTCTATTTTTTGTGATTTACCTAAACCCTTAAATTCTGAAAGTAAGATCGACTTTGATTCTTTAATCCCGCCATTTTCAGGGTCGTTC
>JALEGO010000310.1 GCA_022763165.1 Flavobacteriales bacterium | reverse complement strand
TGGAACATCAACAGGAAACTACATCTACCTAGAAGCATCAAATGGATGCGACTTTCAAACGGCAAACTTATTATCTCCCTGTATCAATCTTAATGGAACAGTAACCCCTGAACTTGAATTGGCTTATCACATGTTTGGTAGCGATATGGGCGAATTGCATGTTGATATTAATGCAAATGGTGTCTGGACAAATGATGTTGTTTCACCAATTGTGGGCAATAAAGGGAATGCGTGGTATACGCTTAATGTACCTTTAAGCAGTTACGTTAATCAAACGGTTTATTTCAGAATTCGTGGGATAACAGGAAGTGGTTATCAGAGTGATTTAGCAATTGATGATATCAATATTTTTGACTCCACTCCTTTACAGTTTGATGGAATGGTCTCGGATTTCTTAAGTAACAACAACGTAACAAGTTGTGATAATCCAGTTAATTATCCAGTTGAAATTGAAATTAAAAACAATGGAGTGAGTACTATGAGCAATTTTACTGCTTCGTATCAGTTGGATAACAATCCAGTTGTTACGGAAACTGTAAATGCTTCAATTAGTTCTGGAAATACCTCCAATTTTGCATTTACAAATACCATAAACATAAGTGCTTTAGGAAGCTATGACTTAAAAGTTTGGATCAATTACTCTAATGATTTAAATGCTTTTAACGACACTATTCATGAAGTTCTTAATGTATCCAATACTGGAGTTTTGTCAATACCTCATACTTTAAATGTAGAGGGCTTGTCTAATTGCGGAACTGCTAGCGATTGTGCAGCGGAGGTTTGTAATACGGGAACGGAATGGATGAACTTAGATAATGGAGTAGATGATGATATTGATTGGCGGGTGAATCAGGGTGCAACACCCTCCCAGAATACGGGTCCTTCTGTGGATTATGTTCCAGGAACAAGTTCTGGTAAGTATCTTTATTTGGAGGCCTCTGGAACTTGCGACAATCAAGAAGCTCAATTGGTTTCAAATTGCATTGATTTGACCAGTGTTACAAGTCCAAGTTTTTCTTTCGCCTATCACATGTTAGGTACCAATATGGGAGAGTTACACTTAGATATTAAAATTGCAGGTACATGGATCAATGATATTATTTCTCCAATCACTGGTAATCAGGGAAATAGTTGGCAGGTACAAACCGTAAACTTAAACACTTATGCAGGAAACATGGTTAACTTCAGGTTCCGCGGAATAACTGGAACCGGTTTTGAGAGTGATATTGCAATTGATGATATGAAGTTTACTGGAGTTTCTACAGCGCCACCAACTGCAAATCATACCACTCAGGGTATTTCATGTGCAGGAGGTAGCACTACAATCTTGGATGCGTCAACTGGATCGCCAACAGCTTGGTCTTGGGACTTTGGAAGTAATGCGACACCAACAACGGCCACTGGTCAGGGACCTCATAATGTGAGTTTTTCAACGAGCGGAGCTCATCCAGTTCAGCTTATTGCTTCAAATGTTAATGGTTCTGATACAATCATAAAGACAGTTCAGGTTGATACAATACCGGAACCGTATTTTGGAACATTAATTTATACTAACTCAATTACCTTTACTAACCAGACGACTGGAGGAGGCACGCAGTCCTATAGTTGGGATTTTGGTGATGGTAATACATCCACTTTACAAAGTCCAACTCATTCCTACGCGAGTACTGGAAATTATTTAGTTCAGCTTACGGTAACGAATGGATGTGGCACTGGAACTTATAAGGACAGCGTCAGTTTTATCGTTGGTATCAATGAGGATTTTGTTGAAAGGGTAATTAAGCTCTATCCAAACCCCACTAAAGATCGTTTGATTTTGGAGTCAAATTCTTCAGATTTGGACATATCGGAGTATTGGATCACTAGTCTTCAAGGACAAAGGTTACTTCATAAAATGATTGGGGTAAGGGACATCGAGTTAATTGATGTAAGTGATTTTGCTCAAGGTGTTTACTTTATGAGTTTCAAAATAGAGGATAACGTATTTCAGAAACGATTTGAAGTATTGAGATAGTTTAAAACTTGAAATAATTCATATTGCCAACTTACTCACTTTCATATTTTGACGGAGTGAAATGGTTTTCGTCTGTGGGTAAGCCTATTGATAAACGGATCAATAGAATTTTCAGTTGGAATGAATGGAAGGGGCCCGAGTCTGCTGGAGTTGAACTGCTAAATGATGAACATCAATTCTTTTTCGAGGATAAGATTGAATGCGATACTGCGCTGTCTGCACTATTCTCCGAGACCCAATCATATATTTTGAAATCAATTGAAAAATATGTCACTTTTCCAACAGATTTTGACCCTTGGCATCCTCAATCATCAGCAAAGTGGATGGGTGCTTTCACAGGAGCAATGCATCGAACCCTTAGTAGTGTAGATGAGATCCCTGATCCAATAATCGAGCAATGGTCTTGGTATGAGAAGGGTTTTTGGCCATGTGCCTATGACGATGAGGTTAAAGGTTCTGAGCCAAAAGTTACTCTGCTTGTTTATTGACATTAGGGCTCCAAATAATCTATACTAACTGAAGGACTTTAGCTTTCTGTCCATCTCTCGCTTTGCATCTTTTGATTTAAGGTCCTCACGTTTATCATGCAGTTTTTTACCGGTGGAAAGTGCGATTTCGATTTTTGCATATCCGCTTTTAGAAATAAAGAGTTTAAGTGGTACTATTGTGTTTCCCTTGGTTTTAATGTTTTTTGACAGCTTATTGAGTTCTTGTTTGTTTAGTAAAAGTTTGCGTTGTCTGCGCGGAGTATGATTGTTATAAGAACCTTCTTTCAATTCGGAAATATGCATATTGAGTATCCAGAGCTCATCGGAAATGAAAGTGCAATAGGCCTCTTTTATGCTTGCTTCACCCTTTCTTATTGATTTGATTTCTGTTCCTGTGAGAACAATACCAGCAACATATTTGCTTAGAAAATGATATTCAAAGGAAGCTTTTTTATTTTTAATGTTGATTTCGGACATCTAATAATTTAAAGTACAAAAATATCGCTTTAACCCAATGAAACATCCAAAATCATCATAACGATGAAACCTCCGATAAAGCCTAAAGTAGCGATGTCTGTGTATTTGTCTTGCTGTGTTTCAGGCACCACTTCCTCAATTACAACATATATCATTGCTCCAGCGGCAAACGCTAGGGCATAGGGCAGAATAGGGGTAAAAGTTAGAACTGCCCATGCTCCTAAAACGCCAGCTACGGGTTCAACTATTGCAGAAAGTTGACCGTACCAAAAACTTTTTAATCGACTTACACCTTGTCTTCTGAGAGGCATTGAGACGGCAATACCCTCTGGAAAGTTTTGTATTCCTATACCAATAGCTAGTGCGATCGCAGCATTTACCGAGGCTCCATCTATGCCAGCTGCTGCAGCTCCAAACAATACGCCAACAGCCAGACCTTCGGGAATGTTGTGGAGTGTAATTGCTAAAACCAATAGAGTTGTTCTGTGCCAATTCGTTTCAACACCTTCAGATTCTTTAAAGTTAATGTGTAAGTGAGGTAGAAACTTGTCCATAGCAAATAAAAACAGTGCTCCGGCTAAAAAACCAGTAGCTGCTGGAAACCAGCCAATACCTCCTTGTCCTTCAGCCATTTCTATAGATGGAGCAAGAAGAGACCAGAAACTTGCTGCAAGCATGACGCCACCAGTAAAACCGAGCATTCCGTCAAGAACGCTTCTTTTCATTGTTTTGAAAAAGAAAACCAATGATGCTCCTAGGGCTGTAAGGATCCATGTAAACAATGTTGCAAATAACGCTTGCATGACGGGTGAAAAACCTAAAAACAATTCCTTCCACTCTTCTACAATAGTTTCCATAATCACTTTATTGTAACATAAATGTTCTCAGTAGCTTGTTTCGATAAACTCAAGATTTTGTTATTCAATTCAATAAGAACCGAATCATCAAATTCCATTTTATCCTTAACCTTTATTTCATCACCCAACCTTAGGCCAAGAGAATCAAAATATCTTAATAACCCCTCACCATCACTTTTGAATCTGTTCACGACACCAAAGTCACCTTTTTTGAGCGTTGACATCAAATTCTGAGGCTCAAATTCTATGTTACCTTCAGGGTCTGGAATAGGATCTCCGTGAGGGTCTTTTTTAGGGAAGCCTAAAAATTGATCCAAGCTATCAATGAGCTTTGGAGAGATTACATGTTCAAGTTGTTCGGCCACCTCATGAACTTCATCCCATTTAAATTGAAGTTTCTCCACTAAGAAGACTTCCCAAAGTCTATGTTTTCTAATCACTTTTAAGGCTAATCTTTTACCTTTCTTTGTGAGTGATACACCGTAATACTTTTTATACGTCACCAGCTTTTTGTCGGCCAATTTTTTAAGCATATCGGTGACCGAAGAGTCTTTGGTTTTGAGATGTTTTGCTAAGGAACCAGTGGAAATCTTCTCCTTGCTAGTATTACTGCTGCCTAAAGTGAAAATTGCTTTGATATAATTTTCTTCTGTATATGAAAAAATTTCCATCTGATACAAATGTATAATAATTAGATTGATCTAAAAAAAAAATTAGTTTTGTAAAAAATTAGTTTTAGATGAGAAATAAAATTATAATCTTATCAACTATATTTCTTGGTCTCTATTCTTGTACTAGAATAATTCCAAAAAAGCTTCCAGAAGAGGAAATACTGGCGAAACCTATTGATGGTTTAACCCAGAATGAGCTCGCTATTCATATTCAAGGGGATGAATTATTCGCAAAAATCTTTACCCCAGATAATGGCTTGGGGCCAATTTTTGTTCAGTCTTCATGTGAAAGTTGTCATGTTGGAGATGGGAAGGGGAATCCTATCAACAGTCTAACTAGGTTTGGTAGGTATCTAGAAGATTCAATCAATGGTCAGGTTTGGGATCCAATGTTGGCGCTCGGTGGTCCTCAAATCCAAAATCGGTCAATACAGTTTCATGATCCAGAAACACTTCCCGAAGGTGCTCAAGCTTCTGTTTTTTTGGCACCATTGGTCTCAGGAACAGGTTATCTTGATGCTGTGGATGATCAGTATTTAATTGATCTAGTTGCTAGTCAGATGACCGAAGGTGTAGTGTCAGGGAGGCTTAATTATATCGAAGCACCAGATTATCTTGACCTTTCAAATAAAATTCCTAATGCCCAAGGTCTATACATTGGGAGGTTTGGAAGAAAAGGTGGAGCGGTGAATCTTTTGCATCAAACTATAACTGCATACAACCAAGACATGGGTATTACCACTAACTTTGAACCTTTAGATCCTATCAATGTCAACTCAAATGCTTCTGTAGGAGACTTGGTTCAAGACCCGGAAATATCAGATCAAGAAGTTCATGCTGTAGAATTTTATGTGAGAACACTTGCAGCTCCACCTAGACGAGATTTAGATAAGTCTGAAGTATTAAATGGAGAAGATATTTTTAAACAAATTGGTTGTGAACACTGTCATAAGGCCATATTGAAAACTGGAAACAATACCACTTCATATTTTGATGAGGTTGAATTTTATCCATACACAGATATGCTATTCCATGATATGGGGCCAGAACTTGATGATGGATACACCGAGGGAAATGTTGCCACAAGCGAGTGGAAAACAACTCCTTTATGGGGTCTCGGGTTGCAAAGAGATCTGCAAGGTAGCGAAATGTTTCTTCTTCATGATGGAAGAGCTAAAACTTTTGAAGGAGCTATTAATTATCATGGCGGTGAGGCATCTTTTAGTAGGACTAACTTTCAAGAACTTTCTGACGAAGATAAAGCGGACTTGTTCTCTTTTTTAAGTTCTTTGTAGTGAAAAGGAAAGAAGCGATCAAGGGTATTTGTGCTTGTGTCGCACTTGGAGCAGGTGTCACAATTCAATCTTGTACATCTATTCCTATGATTGATCATAATATTATGAATAGCAAGATAATCGTCCAAAAATCTGTTTTTATAGAGGAGTCTTTTGTGCTCATCCAAAATGAAAGACTTCCTGCTTCTTTAGGTGTTTTGAGGTCTGAAAAGAAATATTTTGCGCATTTATTGCTTTGCACCCACAAGAGCTGTGAACTACAAGCTGCAGGAAAATTCCTAGTTTGCCCATGTCATGGAAGTGAATTTGATCAAAAGGGTAATGTTTTAACTGGTCCTGCCATGGATGGCTTAATGGCATTGCCAATATTAGAAACTGCTTCGGAAATCGAAATTAATGTTAAAGGTATTATTGCTTAGAATATGTTGAAAACCATCCAAATATTAGCGCTCCTTCTTTTGTTTAACGCAAATTTTCTGGCTCAAACACCTAATTTGAGGATACCAGGAAGAAAAGTTATTGAGCCAACACGGACCGGAAAAACTTTTAAGTCCATAGATGAACTAAAGCTTCAGGGAGAGGAAAACCTAGAGAAAAATAGATTAGAAATTGATAAAGTGCGAGAGAGCTTGGAAAAGCAGAAGAATGTACCTAAAATGATCGATCCAGATAGTTCCAATAAAACAGTAAAAAGAATAACACCAGAGACTGACTCACTAAAGGGTTTAAATCAAAATGCGATTTACAACCGTCCCTTCATAGGTATTGGAAGTTCAAAAACAGCTATTGGGGGCTACCTCGAGGCAAATCTTAATTACTTTATTACTGATGGGGTTTCTGAAGGTTTTTCAATGGAAATGAGACGATTTAACGTTTTTTTGTACAGCTCTATTAGCAAGAGAATAAGGTTTCTTTCCGAATTGGAGTTTGAGCATGGAACTAAAGAAATCAATCTGGAAACAGCTATCATCGATTTCAACATTCATCCTAGTTTTAATTTTCGAGGAGGAATTTTACTGCCTCAAATTGGGATATTTAATGCCAACCATGATTCTCCGCAATGGGATTTTGTGGACCGACCACTGTCATCCACGTTGATTATTCCAAGTACTTTATCGGAAGTAGGGTTTGGTTTTTTTGGGAAATTCTTTTTGGGGAATAACGTGCTTTCATACAATGCAAATGCTACCAATGGATTACAAGATGGTGTCGTATACAATGAGTCAGGTAGAACTTTTTTAGGAGGAGGTAAATCCCCGGAAATCTTTGCTGAGGATAATAATGGTGAACCGATGCTTAATGCAAGAATATCTATTGCTAATAGAAATACAGGCGAAATTGGACTTGCCTATTATGGAGGAGTGTATAATACCTATAAGATCGAAGGTGAAGTTTTCGATGCGAAAAGAAGAGTTGATTTAATTGCAGTTGATTTTAATGCGAATGTTCTAAAAGGAAATATCACTGGAGAATATGTCTGGAACTCGGTTGATATTCCAGCTGGAATCACTGACATATATGGAGAAATTCAAAATGGTGGATTTATTGATTTTAAATATCCTGTGATAAGCGGAAAGTTCTTAAACTATAAAAGCGCCCAACTATTTGCCTCTATAAGAGGTGAGGTAATCGATTTGAATTACGGTAAATTCGAACTTACTAATAGTCCGAAAAGAGATGAGATATGGTCCAATACTTTAGGTATAGGATTCAGACCTACTAATTCCACCATTTTTAAATTGAATTACAGATATATTTGGAATTTCGATTTGATTGGAAATCCACCATCCCAAACTGCTGGGCTTCAGTTCGGCTTCGCAAGCTACTTCTAATAGGTTAAATTATTGTTAATCAGCGAGACTTTTGATCTTTTTTTTCATTCTGGCTTGACATGAGCAATAAAAGATGATACTTTCGTCCCTAATTTCTTGGGGATTGAAATTTTATGTCTATTTACCTAATTTCTCGAAAGAAACTCAGTGTATATGCTAAATTGGCCAAATAATAATTGGATTGGCAGTCTTTTGATATTGTCTTGCCTATTCTTCTCGTTCGAAACCTATTCTGAAGGTACTAAAGAAATCACTCCTGATACCACAGAAACAGCATTGATGATAACACCCCCAGGTGCCACTGGAACAGGGGTTTTTGGAGCGTATACTTCATTTGGCCATTATTCGAGTCCGGATAGTGGTAAAATCTACATCGCCATTAAAGATCCTTCAACAGAAGTTATAAATCTTGGGTTTGGAGATGTACTTACAGAATGGTTTGGTGCAGGTTTGTATGATTCTACGCTTGCTGGGGTCTGGTGGCGTGTCCGGGCTCCAAATGGAACAATCGTTTCCCTTGGTCAAATTCCTACTTCAGGTGTTGGATATATTAATGACAAACAAGAAGCCAATTCAGGTCCCTTTCCCACAAATGGAGGGTTTGATCCAATTGTTGTAAATCCACTTCCGGGTATCGCTGGCGATTATGTTATCGAATTCAATCAAACTGATAAAACTATTCCTGATCCTCCTGGGTCAATAGCCTTTTACTTTAAATATTTTGACTTTTCAGTTACTGATAACGGTAACCTGAGAAATGGAAGATTGTGGTCTTACCAATGGAATATGATTGTATTGGAAGAAACATTTCCTTATTGGGGACAATGCAGATCGAAGTTCTTTGTATATACCTCTGATAGCGTTGTTTCAAGTATGGATATGAATAGTGTTGAGCCAAGGGCGATGGTAGTTTTTGCAAATGCTACTGGCTTATTTGACACAGGAGATTATTTCAGTGATCGCAAATCTAGAGATGGGTATTTTGGCTACCGCGAACATAAAATCTTCCTCAACGATCCTGATCATGATCTTTTTCCTTCATATGTAAATCCCTCAGTGGCCTTTACCCCAGAGGTGACAGGTTGCCCATTGCTGGGATGGAATATAAAAATTGACGCCATCAAAAAGTCGTTTGCTTTCATC
>JALEGO010000309.1 GCA_022763165.1 Flavobacteriales bacterium | reverse complement strand
GGCCCCTTTCCAATTACACCTCCTGAAGCAACGGATATTTTAGCCTGCTTTACTTGATGATTGGCATTTGGGTCCTCTGGACAGTTTGTAAAAAAACACTCTATCCTCTTTACCCAGGTAGTTGCTCTAGGAAATGCATCAGGATAAGCCTTTGATATTGTGAATACAAATGCTAGTACTACCACTCCCGCCCCAAGAATTGATAAAATATGCAAAATGCGAGCACCTCCAATGAACATTAAAATAATACTGGTAATGAATAAGGCTAGCGATGTGGAGAAATCAGCTCTGAATATAAGAGCACACACGATGATAACGGGAACTAAAATTTTCAAAAAACCATTCTTATAGTCCTTGATATCATCTCCTTTATGTGACATTATTCGCGCCAAAAACATGATCAAAGCCAACTTAGCCAAATCCGATGTCTGAAACGTTTGATTAATAACCGGAATCTCCAACCAGCGAGAAGCGTTATTATAATTCGCGCCAAAGAACATGGTAACAATTAACAAGGGAATTGAAACAAATAATCCTATTTGTGCCAAACGTGAGAAGTAGGTGTATTTGACTTGATGCACTGCATACATCAAGCCTAAACCTACAATCAAAAAGAAACCATGCCTCATGAGGTAATAAAAGGTATTGCCCTCATGATGTTTTACAGCCAACGTCACAATGGAGCTATACACCACCAGTATAGATGTTAGGGCCAATAAAATCATCACGGCCCAAATCGTCTTATCGCCTTTAAGTTTAATCAAAACGAGAAATTAAATTCCAGAATCAAAGTGCTTTAACCGCCTCTTTAAATTGCCTTCCTCTATCTTCGTAATTTTCGAAAAGGTCAAAACTAGCGCAAGCAGGAGATAAGAGAACAGCATCTCCATCACGGCCAAAATTATAAGCCAATGAAACTGCTTCTTGTGCAGTCATCGCATCTTGAATCTCCTCAACAACTCCTTCAAATGCGGCATGAATTTTCTCATTTTCAAGACCAAGGCATATTATAGCTTTCACCTTATCTTTCACCACTTCACGAAGTGAATCATAGTCGTTTCCTTTATCTACTCCACCTACGATCCAAATCACCGGTTTATCCATAG
Source organism: Flavobacteriales bacterium (assembly GCA_022763165.1). GTDB lineage: Bacteria > Bacteroidota > Bacteroidia > Flavobacteriales_G > JALEGO01 > JALEGO01. The sequence goes on along the minus strand of JALEGO010000309.1, from coordinate 11,067 downwards.
ATTCAAGTGCGTACCAAGTTGAATTCACGTTCGTGGCTTTTGAATCGTTAATAAACTCAATACCGTGAACCTTTCCAACAGGCTCAAGTCTGTGTTCAACATTTTGGAAATCAGATAAGCTTTCTCTGATGATCTCTTTTCTTAGCTCCAAGATTCTAGCAGCTATGCTTGAAGCCATTGAGTTATAAATATTATGTTTCCCTTGTAAGGCTAAGTCATGTATTGACATAATGAATGGTTTTTGATGGTTAATAAATATTTCTTCGTTTTTATTGAGATAAGCCCCTTCAGTCAATTCTTTTTGAATTGAAAAAGGAACCGTTTTCATTTCTAGTTTTTCCTTTTGTAATTGAGCCGCAATCAGATCATCGTCTTGATTGTAGATCAGAAAATCGTTTTCATCTTGATTCTTTAGAATGTTGAATTTGGCCTCAACATATTTCTGAATATCGTACTCATATCGATCTAGGTGATCTGGAGTAATGTTGAGCAGGATAGAAACTTTAAGCTTAAGCTTTTCGATGTTCTCCAATTGAAAACTACTGAGCTCCAAAACGTAATAATCGAAGTCTTCTGTAGCAACTGAAAGCGCGAAGCTAGTGCCAATATTTCCAGCAAGCCCGACATTATAGCCACCTTTTTGTAGCATATGATAGAGCAGTGAAGCTGTGGTGGTTTTACCATTACTCCCCGTGACTCCCACAAGGATTGCATCGGTATATCTAGAGGCAAATTCTATTTCGGAAATAACTTCTATACCTTTGGCAACGGCTTTTTTAACTATATCCACTGAATTTGGAATTCCTGGACTCTTGATAATAATATCCGCTAGTAAAATTTTATCTTCACTGTGTTGGCCTTCCTCAAACTCAATTTGATGTTTTTGAAGCTTCGTTTTAAAAGATTCGCCTATTGATCCAAAGTCAGAAACAAAAACATTGTGGTTCTTAATCTTAGCCAAATAAGCAGCTCCATAGCCGCTTTCGCCAGCACCCAAAATCACAATATTTAAAGATGCGTTTGTCAAATTACCTTAGTTTCAATGTTACAATCGTTAGTACCGCCAGGATCAATCCTAAAATCCAGAATCGTGAGACAATCTTAGCCTCATGCATGCCTTTTTTCTGATAGTGATGATGTAGCGGAGACATCAAGAATATTCTTCTACCTACCCCGTATTTGTTTTTGGTGTATTTAAACCACAAAACTTGCAGGATCACAGATAAGTTTTCAACTAGAAAAATGCCACAGAACAATGGAATCAAAAGCTCTTTTCGAACCGCTATCGCAAAGACAGCGATAATACCTCCTAAAGCTAAACTTCCAGTATCGCCCATGAATACTTGAGCGGGATAAGAGTTGTACCAGAGAAACCCAATGCAAGCCCCCACAAAAGCCGCTATGTACACGACTAGCTCCCCAATATTAGGGATATACATTATGTTTAGATAATTCGCAAAAACATAATTCCCAGATACATAAGCAAAAACCCCTAAGGTAACTCCTATGATGGCGGAAGTACCTGTGGCCAAACCATCCAGACCATCCGTCAAATTTGCACCATTGGAAACGGAAGTGACAATAATGATTACTATTGGTATAAAAAGTATCCACGTGTACTTGATAAGATCTTTATTAATCCAACCTAAAAGCCAACCATAGTTGAACTCATTATTTTTAACAAAAGGAATTGTTGTGATATGATCTTTTGACTCCCTCCAGATGTAATCATTGGCGATATGAATGGACCTGTCGTGATTATCAAGAGTTGAATACACCCTTTGCTGGTCGGTAAGCACTTTTTCCTTAACAACTACATCATCATGGAAATATAGTACCGAGGCCACAATCAGGCCAATTCCAATCTGCCCGATAATCTTAAATTTCCCAGCAAGGCCTTGCTTGTTCTTTTTAAAGACCTTAATATAATCATCCAGAAAGCCAATTAACCCAAGCCAGATTGTCGTCAGGATCAATAATTGAACATAAACATTAGTCAGTTTTGCAAATAATAATGTTGGCACAAGAATGCTTGAGAGAATGATAATACCACCCATAGTTGGTGTTCCCTCTTTTTCCTTTTGTCCTTCAAGACCAAGCTCGCGAACTGTTTCACCTACCTGCTTTCTTCTTAAAACTTTAATAATCCATTTTCCGATTACCATTGTTATGATGAGCGAAACAATCACCGCCAGTGAAGCCCTAAAAGTCAAATACTTAAACACCCCTACCCCAGGCAGGTCATGTTGTTCTAAATATTGAAATAGGTGGTACAACATTTTATTGGTTTTGAAATTGTTCTTTAATCACCTCCATATCATCAAAATGAAATCGTTCTCCATTGATTTCCTGATATGTTTCATGCCCTTTACCTGCGACCAAGACAATGTCTTTGGGACCAGCCAAGGCACAAGCTGTTTTGATCGCTTCCTTCCTATCTTGAATTACTATCACTTGAGCCAAAAGCTCTTTCGATAGTCCAGATTTCATATCCTCCAGTATCACCTCTGGGTTTTCACTTCTCGGATTGTCTGAGGTAAAAATTGCCTTGTGACTTTGTCTTACAGCAATTTCTCCCATAATTGGTCTCTTTGTTTTATCTCTGTCACCGCCACAACCAATTACTGTTATCAGATTCTGATCATTTGTTTTTAAATCATTGATTGCCTGAATCGTATTTTTCAAGGCATCAGGAGTATGTGCATAATCAACAACACCTATCTTCCCAGAATCAGATTTGATTTGCTCAAACCTTCCGCGAACAGCATCCAAAGAACTCAGCACTGTCAAAACATCGAGTGAATTCTCACCTAGCAAATCCGCTATTCCGTAAACAGTGAGCAAGTTGTAAGCATTAAAACCCCCAACCATTTTGCTCCACAACTCATGATTAGCTATGAGTAAATTCAGCCCATTTATGCTACTTTCAATGACCCTGGCTTGATAGTCTGCCATACTCTTTAATGCATAAGTCTTTACCTCAGCGTTGGTATTTTGAGTCATTACCAAACCATTCTTATCGTCCTTATTCACTAAGGCATATGCTTCGCTGGACAAACCATCGAAAAGTTGCTTTTTAGCTTTCAAATAATCATCAAATGTCTTGTGGTAATCCAGATGATCATGAGTCAAATTCGTAAATGCACAGAGATCATATTCTAAACCATTAACTCTTCCTTGATCAATTGCGTGCGAACTCACTTCCATGAAGCAGTATTTACAGCCCTCATCCACCATTCTTCTGAGCAATTGATTCAATTCAACAGCATCAGGAGTAGTGAATTTTGCTTCTACTTCCTGATTGTGGATGTAATTTTTGACCGTTGAGATCAAACCTACTTTATGCCCCAATCGCTTGTACAGTTTATATAAAAGAGAGGTGCATGTAGTTTTCCCATTTGTACCTGTGATACCTACTAGGACCAATTCAGAGGAGGGGTTATCATAAAAATTGGCACTTATTTGCCCAAGTGCTCTCTTTGAATCCTGCACTTTTACATAGGTTACCTTACTATTCAATTCTTTTGGAAGCTCTTCACACACTATAGCGTGAGCACCCATTTCGACAGCAGAATCAATAAAAGAATGCCCATCAACTTGCAAGCCTTTTACAGCTACATATAAACTAAGCTTAGATACTTTTCGCGAATTAAAATGTATAGAATCAATAGCCAAGTTAAGGTTGCCCTCAACTTGAAGCATCCCTGTTTTGTATAGTATGTCTTGAAGCAACTTCACGATACCAGCTTAAGCTTTATTAGTGATCCCTTATTGATTTTAGCACCGGGTTGAATCGATTGATCAGAAACAACTCCAAAACCATCAAATTGCACCTTTAAACCTTCATTTTCCAGTATGTAAAGAGCATCTCTCAAAGTCATCCCTTTTACATTCGGAACCTGGTTTGGCGCAATATTTCGTCTTTTGATCTCTACTACATCTTCGTTGGTTTGAGTCACCGCCCATTGACTGCTCTGCGTCTCCCTATTGTATGGTATCTCTAATTCATCCATGACCAAAGTCAAGTCTTCAACACGACCATTTTTGGAGTACGGAATCCTTGTAGAGAATCTTGTATTTTGATGCGCAAGTTCATCATGAATCTCAACACTTGTCGCGTAGACTTTTGCCGCCACATCCTGAAAAATAGGACCAGCTACCATGTTTCCATAATAAACATCAGAGGGCGCGTTAACAACGACTATACATGAATATTGGGGGTTCTCAGCTGGAAAATACCCAACAAAAGACGCCTGATAGTTGAGCTCCTTATAGCCTGTCTTAGATTTATAAATCTTAGCTGTACCAGTCTTACCAGCTATCCTTATGTATTCATTTTTCAGATTATCGGCTGTCCCATTCTCAACAACTCCTTCAAGAGCCATTTTGACTTTTTCAATAGTTTCTACAGAACAAATCCTTTTATTGCTAAGCTCCGGCTCAATTTTTTCAATGAGGTTTCTTTTATCCTTGATCGCCTGGACGAATCTCGGCTTAACATAAATACCGTCATTCGCGATAGCATTATAGAAAGCCAAAACTTGGAGCGGAGTCATTTGCAATTCATAACCATGTGACATCCATGGCAAGGTGGTACCAGACCATGTAGGATCTTTTGGATCTTTAACATAAGGTTTTCCCTCTCCAGCAATTTCGATATTAGTAGGCTGAGCCAGCCCCATTCTATTAAGAGCATCTATGAACTTTTGAGGTTCATTTCCATATGCCCTATCTATGACGGATGCAATTCCAATATTTGATGAAACTTCGAAAGCTCTTTGCAAGGTTATTTTACCATAACCTCCTGTTTTAGAGTCTTTCATTACGCGATCGTAAAACTTCTTAGAGCCATTCCCTGTCTCAACACTATCTGTGAGCTTTGCAAGACCATCTTCTAAAACGGCAACCAGAGACATCAATTTAAAGGTGGACCCTGGCTCTGTGCTGCTACCAATTGCATGATTATAAGTTTCGTAGTATTCCCCTTCACTGCTTTTGGAAAGATTAGCGATTGCTTTGACATCACCGGTTTTAACTTCCATCAATACAACTGTTCCGTGATCAGCATTATGTTGCTTTAATTTTTCTTCTAGAGCATTCTCAGCTACGTCTTGAATATTAATGTCAATCGTTGAATAGATGTCAAACCCATCTTTAGGTTCGACTTCATTTTCATCATTCATAGGCATCCAAACCCCACCTGATAACTTTTGCATCAATCGCTGACCACTGACTCCTCCTAGTAGCTCATCATAAGCACCTTCCAATCCAACTTTCACATTATCCCGACTATAACCTATTGTTCTAGCAGCCAATGTCCTGAATGGTCTCGAACGCTTATTCTCTTGTATGTAAATAAAGCCCCCCTTATAGCGACCTTTTTTGAATAGGGGAAGTTTCTTCAAACTGACGAGCTGGCTATAATTCACCTTTCTTTTAATAAGATGATATCTTCTTTTACCCTCTCTAGCACCGATCAACTCATCTTTATAAGCAGCCTTAGACTTCACACCCAGAATTCGTTCTAAACCCTCCGCCAAAGAATCAACCTTCGCATAAAAAAGATCATTTGAAATAGCATCAGCACATGCATCAAACCTGACTTCATAGATTGGCACAGAGGTCGCTAGCAGGCTTCCATCTTCAGCATAAATGTTTCCTCGAACAGCATCAATGGTTTTATATCTAAGTGTCAATTCCTGCGCCTCACTAAGAAGCTCACTGCCTTCCACGACATATATGTACGAGGCCCTAGCAACTACAGCAAAACACAACAAGGCTAACGTAAAGTACACCAGATAGACTCTAGTTAAGAATTTCTTATTTGCCCGTTTCACACTCACTTAGTAGGTTTTACAAGTTTATTTGGCGCCAACTTCGCCTCCCTCAGACCAAGATCAGATGCTTCTAAACTTGACGCTATTTGGGACTGTTTTGTCCTAAACATCATATCTGATTTCACCGAAATGAATTCAGAACTAAGCTCTTTAAGTTCTCCCCCAATTTTCGCAGACTTACGAACAATACCCTCTGAATGGAAAGCGTTTGCGATATAAACCAGCAGCATCACATACAGAAAAACCAGATAAGGCAACCTAGCCTTCAAACCTTCAGCTGTAAGTATGTCACCCTTCAATAGGTTGACCAAGGTTCTTTTTATTTGCACTGCTATTGTCATGATTTAAATTCTTTCCGCCACTCTTAATTTTGCGCTACGCGATCGATTATTCTCTTGAATTTCAATACTATGCGGCTGAATTACTTTTTTGTTTACAGATTTAAAGGGACGTATGATATTGCCATAGAAATCCTTTTCTATTTCATTTTTGAAATTCCCTGAATTAATGAAGCGCTTTACTAAGCGATCTTCAATTGAATGGTAACTTATCACGACTAGACGACCGCCCTTCTTCAACAAGTCAACGCATTGAACAAGCAATTCCTTCAGAGCTCCCACTTCATCGTTAACTTCAATTCTCAAAGCTTGAAATACTTGCGCCAAATATTGATTCTGCTTTTTCTGCGGAACACAACTTTCAATATCTTCCACAAAACTCAGCGTAGTATCAAAGCCCCTTCCCGCACGGACATCCAGAATTTTATTAACGAGACATCCAAGGTTTTTGATATCAGAATATTCTTTGAAAATCCGATAAAGCTCCTGCTCTTCATACTCCATTAAAATCTTCCGAGCATCTAAGGACTGACTAACGTTCATCCTCATATCCAAACTCGCCTCAAAACGATAAGAAAACCCGCGCTCCTCTTTATCGAACTGATAAGATGAAACCCCAAGATCAGCCAGAATTCCATCAACCTGCCCACAACCCTCAGCAGACAGAAAATTTGATATAAATCTAAAATTGGAATGAACAAGTTTAAAACGCTCATCAGACAAACTATTCACGTGAGCATCTTTATCCTGATCAAATGCAATCAACCTACCAGACCCTAGACGATTAAGAATCTCTTGTGAATGACCACCTCCACCAAAAGTAGCATCCACATAAACGCCACCCGGATTGATTTGCATCATCTCAACAGACTCAGTAAGTAAGACCGGCTTATGGTACATAGTTATTCGTTATCGTCTTTGTTTAATTCCCCCATGACTTCTTCAGCTAAATCTGCAAACTGCTCGAGATCCTCACTCATCATTTGGTCATACTTAGATTTAGCCCAAACCTCAATTCTGTTCGCATAAGCAAAAAGGACAAGCTCCTTTTTGATATCAGCATAAGTCAATAAATTCTTAGGAATCAAAACCCTCCCATTCGTATCCAATGAGATCTGTGTAGCCCCATTATGGAACTGACGATAAAACTTTCTATTTCTAGTCACAAACAGATTCAACTTGGACATTCTTGCGGTCTCTTTTTCCCATTCATTCATTGGGTACAAAACCAAACAACCCTCAAACCCTCGATTTAAAACAAATCTTTCCTGCGCTGCAGGATCCAATTGTTTCCTGAGCCCCACCGGAAGCAAGAATCTTGTCTTTGCATCCAGCTTACACTCATATTCTCCGATCAGATTGGCCATCTAATTTTTGCGAGGTAAAGATATCACAATTCCACCCACCTTTTACCACATTTTACCACTCTGTTAATAACTTTTAGAACATTGAAGATACTAAAACACTAGGAAAGAACCAAAAATCCTTCTACAAAAGAGTTCTAGAGCATATAAAAAGTGGGAAAAAGTGGGAATATTTTATTTCTTATTATTCACATTTAACTGTTCAAATAATTTAAATAACTGATATACAACTAATTAAATATTTCACTTTTTTAGATTTGAAATAATATTTCACAAATTCGAGACATAACGATTTAATTTTTTTTGTTCAGATTGTTAAGCGATATTTGTGCTAATTATTCCACCATGGAGATTAAGAAAAAAGGGAAATTTCAATATTTCGAATCCGGAAGTTCAGGGAAACCACTGGTTCTGCTTCACGGGCTTTTTGGAGCTTTGAGTAATTTTGAAGACATCGTATCTGAATTCAAAGCTTCGCACCGAGTAATCGTGCCAATCCTACCAATCTATGAACTCCCCATCTTAAAAGCGAATCTTAAAGAATTGAGCAAACACATAAGTCAATTCATTGAAGAGATGCAATTGGACAACATACACCTCCTCGGCAACTCATTGGGGGGACATATCGGTTTGATTTATTCAGTCGCTAACCAAAACAAACTGTCTTCTCTCATATTAACAGGAAGTTCAGGTCTGTATGAAAATGCATTTGGCGGTAGTTTTCCGAGAAGAGAGGACAAAAAGTATCTAAAGGAAAAAATTGCCTTGACCTTTTATGACCCAGGTATGGTTACGGATAAATTGGTAGATGAATGTCATGAAGCAGTAAACAACAGGAATAAGGTCATCAGAATTCTTTCCATTGCAAAATCTGCCATTCGCAATAATATGGCCAAGGATTTACCTGAAATTAAAACTCCAACATGCCTTATCTGGGGAAAAAATGATACTGTTACACCACCAGATGTTGCAGAAGAGTTTAATAGTTTACTTCCAAATTCAAGATTACATTGGATTGACAAATGCGGACATGCTCCTATGATGGAACATCCTGAACGGTTCAATGAAATCTTGAAAGAATGGCTGGAATCATTTGACTAGTGGAAAATCACATTGACGCCAAATTCGTAAAAAGTGCAGCGCAAATGAGCGATTGCCCAAACAGCTCATTACCTGAATTCGCATTTATTGGAAGATCTAATGTTGGCAAATCATCACTTATCAATATGATCTGTAATCGAAATAAACTTGCCAACACTTCAAACAAACCAGGCAAAACAAGACTTCTTAATTATTTCGTCATTAATGAAGCATGGCATCTTGTTGATATGCCAGGTTATGGCTACGCCAAAGTCTCCAAAAAAGACAGAAAGGATTGGCTAAAATTCAGTCAGACATACTTCAAAAAAAGAAAGAACCTTGTTTTAGCCTTTGTTCTGATTGACTCCAGACATAAGCTTCAACAAGTAGACTTGGATTTTATGATTTGGCTTAACGAAAACTTCGTGCCATTCACCATAATATTTACAAAAACTGACAAACTTGGAAAAGCAGCGCTGCAAAAAACGCTAACCAATTTCAACAGTCAACTCTCTGAGTATTGGGAAATATTGCCTCACAGCATCATTAGCTCATCTGTGGATAAGAGAGGACGAGATGAAATTCTGGATTTCATATCAAAGAGTGCAATTCAATTCAAAACTTTACACAAATAGTCAAGAGCGCTTTTGCATCTCTTCACCAAAGTATCGTGCAAATTCTTTCAAATCTCCGGCTAGTTGGTCGTCTCCTGTCGCTCTGGCTAGTGCGTCACCCATTGAAACCAGCGTTTGATGATAGAGTTTTTTCATATCGTTGACCAACATCTCTTTTGTCCATAGATCAATTCTTAAGGTATTATTAGTTTTTTTATCCCAAACCGAAACCAACATTGCTGATATTTCACTTTCTTCTTGCTCGTTTTCCGCTTGCCATCGAATCTCTTCAGGGATTTTATTCTCATCCAACCCAACTTCGAAGGTTATTTTTGATTTACTCTCTATTGCCATTATTTTGAAGGTTTGTATTTGGATCTTGACAGAATCAGTTTACTGTCCTGCATAACCAATAATTGATTAATGGATACCTCCGGATTGCTATCCATGTATTTTCTTATAATTTGCCATCCTGACCATACCGCTATTCTTGAAGGAGACTCTTTGGGCAGACCAGTTGTAAAAGGCCCCTCTCTCAAATACAACAGATATTTCGCTTCATCTGTCTCATGCAACAGAGACTGCTCAAGAAAGTGAGCCCAAATCATGAACTCATTATTTTCGCAAAATTCCATTTGACTAGCAGAGTAGCCTATTTTTAATGAATCAGCAGTATTAGGCATAACAGCATCCATAACATACAATATTTTACCATGATGAATCATATAATCTAACAAAGACACTTCATCTTTGGCAGGCATTTCAAATTCAGTAGACAACCAACCTCGCATAGCATCTGGCGCTATATTATCCATATAGGATTGGTTGACAGCATATTTCGGTAAGCCCGCTAAAGCATAATTGTCGTAATTGGGGTTTAAATATAAATCGAGACTAATGGCCAAAGTACTATCAAATGGTGCAATATTGAATTGAAACCCAGATACAAATGTTAGTACGTCTGGAACAACTCTTTCTGGAAAATAGTGATTATAATATTTGAAGGATGTTTCCAAGAGTTGCTGAACCTCATCCAAGCTTCCAGCAGGATAAGCCTTGATCACATCATCATTGAGTTGCTTAACATATTTGTCCTCAAGATAATACTCAATACTTTGCAGTAGCATTGGATCGCCAGCTGCTCCCAGGTTTGTGATATCCTTTAGATAGGTTTTATAAAACTGACCATATTTCGATAACAAAAACTCATTATACCCCTGAGTTGAATCTTTCTCAAAAGCATAAAAGTCCAAATCAAAACGCTCGAAGTTCAATTGAACATCAGATTTTGAGATATCCACATCAAAAGGATCGGATCCACATGAAAAGAGCAACATTGAGAGAATAATCACTAGGAACTTTTCAAACTTCATTTCATTTAACTAAAAAGTTTTACTTTGCAAATAACCAAAAGTAGTAAACATGATAAAATCTATACCATCATTAACTAGAATGATAAGTGATAAATTGAAAGGAAATACTTTAGTCATAGGCCTTATACTTATAACTTCTTTTTCTAATGTTTCTTATGGCCAAGATGATTTTAAGAAATTCAGATTCGGCTTGAAAGGCACAACAGGTGCCAATTGGTTTAAGACAGATCATGATCATATGGAAAGAGATGGTGCCGGCTTGGGTTACAGCTACGGATTGATGGGAGATGTTCATTGGACTAGCAATTACGCATTTTCCTTGGGCATTGATATAATGACTTTCAATGCGGGCATTCAGTATTCTCGCGACACCATTGTTCAAATTACCGAGGATACGGCTGGTACAGAGATTAAGAACTACTTTGCTGCAAATTCTAATTATAAGTATTCAACACGGTATG
>JALEGO010000308.1 GCA_022763165.1 Flavobacteriales bacterium | reverse complement strand
CCCAATTATAGGTCCCAGCAAGAGGTGAGGACTGGTTTGTGAAATTCACTTCTAGAGGAGCGCATCCGCTTTGAATATCCGCTTGAAATCTTAATTCCGGGACTGGTAAAATAGTGATTGAAAACGTATCAGGAATTCCAGTGCAACTTCCAGAAATAGGGACGACTTCAATTTCGGACGTCACAGGTGTAGTGCCAGGGTTTGATGCAGCTTGAAGATTGATGCTACTGCTACCGCTTAATCCAAAACCTAAATCTATTCCATTGATCACTTGCCATTGATAGTTGTTACTTGGATTTCCTGAAAAGGATAACACAAGAGGAATACTATTTTCACAATGCGATTGATCAGCTACAGGTGACATCGATGGACTAGGGGAGGTACCTACAGTCGCATTCAGTAAAACAGAACATCCGTTGGCATCGGTTACCAAATAGTCATGACTAGCACCACCGCATAGATTGCTAATTGTGTCATTATTGCCTAAAGGTCCAATCCAATGGCTCAGCCCATACGGAGTGGTCCCTCCGGTTGGATTAGCAACAATGATCCCATCGCATTGCCCACTACAAGATTCATCTGTTATCGTGAAATTTCCAGAAATGGCTGTGGGCTCTGTAATTGTGGCCGATAATGTAGCCGGGCAACCATTATTGAGTGGACTTATCGTTACATCATAGGTTCCAGCAGCAAGTGAGGAAATGCTCGATGTACCTTGTCCCGTAGGTGGGTTTGGCGACCATTGATAGCTAACACTTCCAGTGTTTCCTGAAGGTGTAGCAGTAATCGAGCCGTTGTTTGCTCCATTGCAATCAATATCAGAAGTTGCCAGATTTCCATCAATTACTTCTATAGAAGTGACATATGTATCTGAATACGGTCCACCACAACCCCCTGAAGATGAATTGACGACAGAGGCCGTTAATGTAACATTATAAGTACCTGGATTAGCGTATTGATGCGAAGGATTTTGCTGAGTGCTAGTATTTCCATCACCGAAATCCCATAGCCATTGATCTGGACAGGGTTCGGATAAATCATTAAAGTCTACAAGTAAGTTCGTGGCAGTGCAGGTAAAGCTCAAATCTGCATCAATGTGAGCATCGCAAACTTTAAAGTCATCCACTGTAGCTCCCCAATTTTCGCAACTGGTACCAGTACTTAATCTAAACCGAAACTTTACACTTGGTTCGTTTGCTAACAGCGTAAGACACTTCCTTACAAGTACCCATTCTGTTGGTCCGCCCAACCCGCTGAAACATCCGCCTACGTTTCCCCCCCAATTACTAGGATAATTGTACCAGTTTTGATCAAAGCAACTTCCCGTTCCAATGGGTGTTGACAAATTTTGCCAAGATCCACCATTGTTCAATGAATATTCCATCCAAATCTCATCATATGTTGTGCTTCCTTCGTTTGACCAGTAGAACCAAAACTCTATGTATGGATTGTTTGCAGCTGTAAGATCATACTCAGGGCTTTCTGCCCAGGAATCTTCATTTTGATTGTAGGTGCTTGTCGGGGTGTTTCCTCCTAATATAAGCGCTTTGCCATTACCGCTAATATCATCTGTAATGTCTAGTTTATTCGGGTTGTCCCAAACCCAAGAGGAATTTGTCCCACCCAAAACCCAAGGATTTCCATTGTCAAAATTTTCGACAATTGAGCAACTGTTCGAGGGTACAACAATTGATTGACCCAACAGTGAAAGATGTGCAAGAGTCAAAAACAAGATTGACAAGATGTGTCGGACTCTTGAGGTTTTGGTCACATCACTTATATAAATGTGATATAAAAACATGGTTCAAAAAGCCCTACAAATTTAACTTAAAATTTGACAAGGTTTTGATAACAAAAGTTAAGTTATCAAGAAAGAATGTTTAAACTAAAAGTACTCGAACTAATTCTTAATGGGTGAGGGGCTCCAAAAATTCGGTATCAACCTTCACAAAGAAGATAGGATTCATTTCAGGGATACATGGCTTTGCTTTAAACTGTCCCATCTCAGTATTATTCTCATTACACTGATAAATATATTCACATTCGTGCCATATCAATTCATCTAATAGCATATAGGATGCCAATGCTACCTGTGAATAATTTTGAGACGCATTTTTAAATTTACCATATTCAGTTTGCCACATGGAACGGATAAGTTCCATTCCCCCTTGAGCAGGTTGAATGACCTTTACGACTCCATGAACATTGCCTGATCCCGCATGATAAATATGTAAAACGAATAACTTGAACCACAAGTCGTTTTCATCATATTTGAGTTGTTGGCTGACTAGTATCTTCTTGGCCTCTGGAATGGCGGTTTTCTTAAGTAACCTCGCGGCACCCATGGCAGATTTCACAAAGTCCTTGCGTTCATCAATGACTCCATCCACTCTCAATCCATACTTCCTTGCTACAGATTTCATCAACTGAAAGGGACCATAAGCACCAACTTTAGAGTATTGAATCTTATTTGGACTTTCGATTAATAGAATCGCCTGGGCGTACCAAGGATCCACTTCCATAATCTCAAATACCTCTACAGCCTTGTCAATTGACTTGAAGACGCCCCGCACATCATAGAAATCAGACCTTCCCTTTGTTACGTAAATTCTTGTAGAATCCTTAAGACAGAAAAGATCCCTAATACTGTCCTTATAGGTTTCCTTTTCGGCTTCAGTTTGGGCTTGCCACTTTATATATGACTCTTTGCAAAGGATTTGTCTGGTTTCAGCTATATTGATTAAGCAAGAGTCAGGGTCAAATTGCATGATTTGTTTCCAAAAATTTGCTTGGGCTAAAGTGTCCCAACTTTCTTCATAAAATAAAGGTTCATTTACAAAGTTGTAACCGATGGTATCTCCATAGGGTAAGACTTCAATAACATTGTATTTAGAGTTAGCGAAATAATTTGTGGTAAATGTGATAGATGTCAGAATTATGAAGAAGTATTTCGTCATTATTTAAAATAATTAAGATTTAGCGTAAAATGAGCGGCTTACTGCTTTGAGTATCACCTCTTTAAATACATACGTAATTTAAGCAAAAATGTTATAGTAAATGCTTGTAATGACGATATTTTTTATGAACAACGGACTTTGAAATAATTCATTCTTATACTGATTGACTTTTTACAGGAAAATCAATACTTCTAACCTTAAGGATGTATTTTGAGATCAAAATAAAGTTTTGAATGCTAGCAACATCCAGAATCAGGATCACAACAGTTGATAGAGGGTTTTAGATCTTGGAGTGTCTTTTTGATCTTTTTGACAGGAACCCCACAAGCATCTTCTGCAAGACAAGCTGTTTTTGTGTTTACGAGGTGAAATTTTTCGTCAACAAAGTCCAAGGTGTATTTACCGATAGTATCTCCTTGGTATTCGATTTCTATTTCGCAATCTTCTAATGATATTCGATCTTGAGCGATTTGAATGATTGAAACAAGCTTTGAAGGTTTGAGTCTATGATAAAAGTCAATGCTCGTCCAGAGTTGAAAATTGATAATTTTCTCTTCTCTAATCGTGCCACCACAGTCAATGAAAGTCTTATTTACAATACCAATTTCAGTTATATGGAAATGTTTTGGTACTGCCTGACCATTAGGTAGGATAAATTCAATAGACTCCTTTTCCTGAAGCAGATTCTTAAATTCTGATAATAGCATATTAATTTGTTTAACAACAGTTTTGGTCGTCACAATTGAAACGATCAAACCAATTTTTGAATAAATTTTTAATTGTTTTCCACTTTTCCGGGTTTATACAATAGCACATCGATTTACCTTCTATAGATCCTTGAATTAATTCGACCTTCTTGAGCTCATTTAAATGTTGACTTATTGTGGCTTGAGCTAATCCTAGTTCTTTTACCAAATTGCTGTTAATGCAGGATTTAGATCGAATTATATGTGAAAGAATACTAATCCGAGCTGGATGCGATAAGGCCTTGGCCAACT
>JALEGO010000307.1 GCA_022763165.1 Flavobacteriales bacterium | reverse complement strand
TGTGTGTCCTGTAGCATGTAACAGTTCTTCTGTTATTACGGCCACACCTTTTATCAATAGTTGTTCTTCTTTTGTCAGCTTTGCATCCTGTTTTTCACCGCCAGCAGAAGTACCATGCTTTTGATATTTTTCAACAAACGCTTCGACCCCGGCATCACCAGAACATGAGGCAAGACAAGTATTGATGTCATTGTGTACGTATACATTGTCGTCACCATCGTCCATAACCGCAAGAATATTTCCTTCTGCGTCTTTGTGAATAGATTCAGGTGCTTTTCCATCTGGATCCATAAGAATTACAGGATTGTTTACCACATAATTATATGGGTTCCAGGATTGAAATTCTTCGGCCTTTGGGTCAATCGTGTTCCATCTTCCAATAGAAGGGTCATACCACCTGGCACCATAATCCAACCAGTTTAACCCAAATTCTGGGTTCATTTCTTTGCCATTGTACTTATACGGATTTTCTGTGGTGGCGGTTTGTTGGTTCCAATGACCTTCCATTTCCATTCCGAAAGGATAATAATGTACCTGTGAAAGGACCTCCTGATTTGGGTCGATTTTTTCGTCTCCATTTAAGTCAGAAAAGAACACTCGATTATTATTGAGGTGATCCTTAATCTGATATTCAAATTGATAATTTGAGTTGTTTTGAGCAATTCTGCCATCTTCGAAATAATAAGCAGAGAACTCGTCTTCCAAGAATTGAAAGTTATCAATATAAGTTAAGGTGCTCCTTTGACCATTTCTATTGATCACATGTTTTTGCCATTTTTTGCCAGAAGCATCATATATCATGACAATAGAATCTCCACTGGCGAAAGCAATGGTGTCCGGTAAATTAAGTTTGTTATAAGAAATCGTGCAGTTTCGATGACCATCAAAAACCATATTTCCATTCCCGTCATAGGTATAAGAACCAGAATTGAAGTCTGATGTGAATCCCTCATTGAGATCTCCTAGATCCTCAAGACTTTTGAGCTGACCTCTATTGTTATAAGAATAAGCTAACAAATCTTTATCTAAACCATTAATATTGATGCGGTTCAAGTCCGTAATATTTCCATTGAAGTCATAGTCAATGGATTTAACAGTATATTCATCATTCGCGATAAATTTACCCTTTGAGTTCTGAGAAAAGTGATTCGCCACACGCATTTGGTTTCTTCCATCATATTGATATTGATAACCATTGAGATTCTTATCAATACTCCAGGTTAAACTTCCAATATTACCATTGAATTGTGGGTTTGGGTTAAAACTCACATTTTCTTGATAGTAAATGCGTTCTCGAAATAAATCGGGAGAACTGGTTTGAGACTTTACTTGAAAAAGAGTAAATAGAGGAATAATAGTTGTTAAGATTTGATTTAATCGTTTCATTTCTGTATGCTTTAATGTTTTATTTCGAACCTTTAATTGATGGTAACTCATGGATGTCATCTAACTTAGGCACGTTTCCTGATTTGATTTTGTTAACGTGCGTGAGCCAGCCATGGATATTGTAGCTATAATCAATATCTTGGAGAGCAGCTCCGCTATCCGATATGCCAAGACGCTTCCTTTGAAGGAAATTATTTTTGTTATATTGAAAACTAGATACTTCTACTTCGCTTTGTCCATCAATACTTAGGAATGTCTTTAGAAGTCTGTTTTTATGATCATATTCGTTTCTCTGAACAATCTGTTTGGAAATAAGTTGACCATTTAGATCAACTCGTTTATTGATCTTAGACTTTATAACATTGCCATTAAAATCGAACAGAAAGTTGCTGATATCAGTTTGCCCAGTTATATTTTGTTGAAGATTTTGAGAGGTAAGCCCATACTTATCAAAATAACTCCTTGAGCAAATAGTATCTGCAGTTCCTAGAATAAGTGTCTTTGATCCTGTTTTCAAACCCAGCGTCTCATTGGATATTGCACTAAAAGATCCTGAATGAGGCTGTTCCTCAGACTCAATACTTCCAGATCGGTTGAAATCATAATTATCAAAATAGTTGATACTTTCAACGCTGATATTTGAATTTGGAAAGCTGTTGTTCCAAGTATAACCAATATTACTTTGAGCGTATGTTTCATACAAGCCGTTTGAACTTGAAGGTATAGATTGCCCGTGATATACGCCCCTCATAATTGGTCTTCCAAGAATGTCATATTTGGTAAATTGTTTTTGACCATTTCCATCAACTGATAACACTTGACGGTCTAAATTGTCATAATAGTACTTATACTCATTTTGGCCAGGAACAACTTTTCTGATCAGTCTTTTTCTTTGGTCATAGGCATACTTGAATATATCCAACTGTAAGGCACAAACAAAGGACTGTGAGGACATCATTCGATTCATTGCATTTGGTGGAATAACATATTTCTTAAGACCGAACTCATCATATACATTATGCGTAATAGCATTTTCGTTGATGTGTTCTATGACTGTTCCATTTAGATCAGTATAACTTATCTGTACATTGCCGTTTTCATCTTTACGTTCTTCAACGAATAAGGAACGTGGAGGATAAAAACTGCTTGAAGAGCCAGTATAGTCAAACATTCTTATTTCATTTTGATTATTCGTTCTTCTTTCAAATGACCTTTCATGTCCACTTCCGTTACTCCAGTCTTTTCCTGGTTTAGCGGTTTTGAGAGTTCTTTTGAGAGGGGATTGTTCAATTACCTTTTCAGCAAACCCGTACGATCCGTTATGAGTCTGTTGAAGGATTTTGGCGTTGCTGTGTTTCCCTCCATTCGCAGATTGAGCTACAAACGGGAGGTACTGAAATACTTCGTTTGAAATTCCATCGTATTCATGGATTTGAACAATATCTTTGGTGTCCGAGGCAGCATTAACTTCAATACTTTGTTCAATCCTCCCAAAAGCATCAAAATGATCTACAGTAACACTTCGCACGTTATAATCTCCATTGATAATACTTGACGTATCCTGAATTCCAGATTCACGAGCAGTATATGTTAATATTGAGTTTGTCCCATTCCCTGAATATTGGTATCTAGTTAACACTATAATATCGTTCTGGTGGTTCCTTACGACTGATAGTTGATTGAGTTCATCATATTCGTAGGTAGATATTTTGTTGTTTTCATCTCCGGCAAATATTACCGCATTGGAGTTATTATATCCTATGGTGTTCATTCTTGAATCAACAGGATGTAAGCGCAATTCATCAACTGTGGTATTGCCTGTAATTCTAATACTACCCGCTTGCTTTAGGTTGATCTGAATCGTGTTTCTTTCTAATCCAGGGGAGGTCAATGATTCAACTAGATTTACATTGCCATTTTCAATTGTGACAACCTCAATTGTACCCGATTTTTGATATAAACTGAGTATATATTCTCCTGCTGACATGAAAGCTTGTGCTGAGGAATTTTGATTGGTTAAGTCTAAACTGGCTTTTCCATAAATAGGCTGAAGTGAATCCAATACAGCGTTTTGCAATAACCAATTGTGGCTCAAGTTCGCTGGAATGTCAAAATTGGCATAAGCCACTTCATTCAAGCGAGCATTGGTAATGCTGGCAATGGGTTGGTTTAATGTGTTATCCCATAAAATGCTGCTGATTTGGTCATTAGACTTATGGAATTCTAATAAATTCCCCTTTGAGGAATATGCATCCAATGTCAAGGTGGAATCGAATTCTTGTTGTTTCAGAATAAGGTTACCCGCTACTTCTGGAAGTTGGATGTAATTCATATCCAGTCTGTTGGGTAAATTCAGCTCATATTGTGTCTTCAATCCGGTATACGAGGAGAATTTTTTAAACTCGAAGTATTGACCTCCATTTACATATCTATTGCCATCGCTTTCTTTAGTCATTTCTAGCGTTTGAATAGGCTTAATAATATGTCTGGTGTTTAAATCTAAGAGCGCCAAACCCTCTGGTCCTAAATTGTTTTGATTATTGATCAAGTCATCTGCCAATTCATGTGCATAAATCACATGTGAAATGTCATAAGTTCCCTTAGAAGTTTTAGAAGTTGAAGATTTTATATGGGTCAAGTTTTGATCATATGTGCTGGTTTTTTCCTCAACGACATTGCCATTATCAAAATGGGTAATACTATATTGCTTATGAGGTCGCGCTTTCCCTAAAACCAATTTGCTAGGACCAAAAGCATATTTTTCATCAACAAAATCTTTTACGGCATAATGTGATCCCACCAAAAGAAGTTGACTTGGATCAGTACTATTGATATTAGGGGGTGCATATTTTCCAAATGAAAGATTGATATAAGGTATTTCAACTTTATGAAATTGATAGGTATTAGAATCCGTTTTTACTTTGGTATAATGGTCTACACTATCGAGTCTGTAGTATTCCGTTTTGATTTCTAAACCTCTCTTGTAATCATGTGAAACTGGGTTACCAAAAGGTTTGGAGGAATAGATATTATCTTGATAATCATATGGAGAAGTAAAGTAGGAGCAAATCTTTCCATACTTTTTGTCCTTATCAACATATTCGGTGACGAACCTGTAACCAACATGGCTTCCTTGGGTTGCTCCAAGTACTGCTTTATCGCTGCCCAGTAGCTGAATGTATTGACAATCTTGTACACTGTATTCAGATATTCCGATAGAGTTTGATCTAAAGACGGTCAATGGTTCTTTGAATATTACACCGCTTGACAGTAGGCCACTTGTATCTTTATATTCATAGGATTTTTCATCAATCAACAGATCATTCTGATCTAGGTAACGTATTTGCTTGATTCTCAAACCACCTGTTGTTGGAATTGAATCGATATCAATCTCATGAGAGCAATTAACTTCCAATTTATCCAGTGTTTCTATTGTGTGACTTTCCACATGATATGTTCCTGAATCAGGAAGAATAAAATGCACCAAAGTATCTATCACTCTTGGGGCATTATCATATGGGTCTGTATCTAATGGAAGGTATTCTGTAAAGATGACGTTATTGTTAGCGTCTTTGATTGTTACAGAAGATCCAAGAAAATCAAAGTGTGGTGTATTGGTCTCACAATGAATGCTGAGTGTTAAAACAGTATTGTCTACAGTAGTATTAATTTTAGCATCTTTTTTAACTCTGTTACCATTGATGATTTTGTTATATGACTCTTCGGTAACACGAGTGGTAAATCTATTAGGGAGTACCCTGTTTTGGATATAAGAGTATTGGTTTTGTTCAAAAACCAATTGAACTTTCGAACCTGTCGGGTAGATTATTTCTTGTAAAACATCAGCTTTTGTATATTCCAGATTGGTTTGTCGATTTGCACCCTCGAAATAATAGAATTGTGGATCGTTTGCCCCAAAATATGGGTACTTGTGTAGGTATGAAGGCAGAAGCGTTTGGTTGTTCGCACCGTTGTAATACCCCCAATAATCAACTGATTTGGAGTTTAGATTGACGGGAAGACGTTTATTGAAATAATTGAAGGCGTAGGGCGGGAAGCTTTTTCCGTTTCTACCAAATTCTTGGACGGATTCAAGCAGTAATCTTCTGCTATTATCAAATCCAAATTTGAATGACTTTATAAGGTATCCATTTCGACCCTCAATTATGATTTCATTTAATTTCTTGAGATCATTCGAGAATACTTGACCGTATCCATTGTCATCTGCTCTATTGTCGTCAGCATGAAAAAGTACCTTACTGGTAGAAGAGATTATGGATTTCAAGTTCTGGCCATTGATTGTTGTCTTAGAAGTAGAATTTTGATTTTCGCCATTGTAGAAATTTCCACAAGTTCCTGTCAAATCGAAATTGTATGAAAAAAGCCTGGATTCTACTTCGTTGAATTTTGTATAGGAATAGTCCTCATAGGTGAGGTCAATATTGATGCTTGGGTTAAATGGATCTTCTATTCTAGACAACTTCCATGCACTGATAAATGGCTCATAAGGATGACATGGGTTTGTCATAAAGTCTGAATTGAAATTTACAGTGTTAGTAATTTCATGGACATCCAAATAGTACTTATTCCCATCGGGGTCAGTCACAATCCAAGATTGAATCCATGAATTTCCATCTCCTCCGGTGAACTCTATTTTTATGTCCGCATCTGATGCTATCTCGATTTCACCATTCCAATTGAAGGCAAATTTTCCAGAGTAACCATTAATGTCGAAATAAAATTCATCGGGAGTGTTCTCTAAACAGCCTTGGACCATATCTCGAGCTACAAGTTCGTTTTCATTGTCCAAAGCAGTATGAAGGCTTTGATAGGTACTGTGTTTTATGTAATGCAAAAAACCTGATGATGGTAAGTCATCTGCTAAGCCGTTGACTTTTCTTGTTATGGAGCCGCCCGCGTTCAATTTCCAACCCAGTCCAACCCAAGAAGCCACCTCTGAAACCTTATGCCCGCTGGAATGGTAGCTCAAAGAAATGGGGAGTGAGATATTTCCTGATTCAATGCTTCCAAGGGGAATGTCCAATCTTGGTACTCCTGTATACTTCTTTACAGGAACATCAATGAATTTTTTTATTGTTGCTGCTTCGGGTGCTGAAGGTATCATACTGGCTGGATCCACTGCCGAAGTACCACCGATCTGTGCGGTCACATGAATGGTAAAGAAGAGTAGGTAGAGGGATAAACTTATTTGAATTGATTTGAACATGAAACTAAAATTTTGATTTGAGTGCAAAACTCCGTAGTTCCTGTTAAACTTGAAAAAATAAGGGGGTGCACTAATAGGGTCGGTACAGATTGATTGGGGATACTAAAAGGGAGAAATTGTCCTAGTAAAGGTCTTTTATGAAAGCATTTAAATACTCATCATCTGGAATAACAAGTTTGGATTTGAGTCTGCGTTTAGCGCGTTTCAGTCCCGATTCTGAAATAGCAAGAATGCTTTGCATTTCTTTATTTGTCATCTTCAGATACATCAGAATAGCAAGCCTTTCATCCACTGTGGTTAGATTGTCTATTTGAGATGATTTCAAGGCTTCATAGAACTTTGCATGAATCGT
>JALEGO010000003.1 GCA_022763165.1 Flavobacteriales bacterium | reverse complement strand
GACGATACCTTCTTAATCAATAACGGGGCTTACTACTGCTCCGAACTTATCTATGAGTTATTCATGGATCCGCATGATTCTACATCATTGTTTGAACTAGCCCCAATGACATTCAAAAATGCCAATAGTGATAGTTTTAACACTGCTTGGGTAGATTATTACGCTCAGCTCAAAACCCAGATCCCGGAAGGTCTTCCTGGCATTAATCCAGGTTTAATAGCCAACTCAGATAACTTAGAAGTAATCCATCAACCTGTGAATCAGTAAATCATTTGGTTCATTGAAGACGCCTAAATAAACTCTTTAAATACAGTCGATTCGAACTCTTGATACTTTTTAAATACCCCTTTTTTCACATGATAATGGCTGAAAACAATAAAATATTAGCTTCTTTGTGTGAGAAATGATTACGCTTAAAAATCTGTTCATTGTATTGTCCATCTCGGCTATTTTCATAAATGATTTACCCGCCCAAATACCGCAATTAGAATGGGCAATGAGCGCTGGCTCTGTAGATCATGATAACGCCTATTCCATTGCAATTGACAGAAATAACAATTCATATACCATTGGAAGATTTGAAGGAACTGTGGATTTTGATCCTGGACCTGGAATTTTCAATCTTACATCCCAATCTTCAAATTACTGGAATACCTACATATTGAAATTAGATCCACAAGGCAATCTGATCTGGGCAAAAAGTCTAGTAGGAGATTATTCCGTTACTGGACAATCAATCGAATTGGATCAACATGATAATATTCACATTGTAGGAAGTTTTGTCGACACGGCTGACTTTGATCCAGGACCTAATAATTCAATAACAAGCTCTAATGGGCATATAGATATTTTCATTTTGAAATTAGATTCGGCCGGAAACTTCATTTGGGTAAAGACTTTTGGAGCAGACAAATCCGACATGGGCACTGACATCGCTATAGATGATTTTGGAAATGTTTATGCAACGGGAAGGTTTCAGCGTATGGTGGATTTTGACCCAGGAATTGGCACATTCAATTTAACAGGAGGATCATGGACTCCTGACATTTTCGTATTGAAATTAGATATCAATGGAAATTTTGTTTGGGCGGATGCCATGACCGGTCCAGGACATGATGTGGGTAGCCGTATTGATTTGGATGCAAGCAATAATGTGTATGTAACCGGCATTTATAGTGAAACCGTGGATTTTGATCCAGATACAGGAGTTTTTATAATGAACGCCATCTTCTCATCTATTCGGCATGATATTTTTATCCTAAAATTGGATGATTCGGGTGCATTTGTTTGGGCAAAAAGTATTGGTGGAAAGGACTCTGAGTTTGTCAATGACATTATCATTGATCCTAATGGAGATATTTTATTGACGGGATATTTTGCTGATACTGTAGATTTTGACCCTTCCAGTTCCGTTAAAAATATGTACGCAACTTGGCCCCCGGATATATTTCTTTGTAAACTTGACAGCGCAGGAGATTTAATTTACGTAAGGCAAATGGGAGGTGCTGGTTATGGTCATGGAATGGCCATTGATTTGGACCAATTCAATAACATTTATATTGGAGGTTGGTTCAATGGCACCATTGATTTTGATCCTGATACTGGGATCAACAATATCACTGCTTTAAACCAAAGAGACATATTCCATCAGAAGTTTGATAATAATGGAGAATTGCTTTGGACACTGATAACTGGAGATAGTGCTGATATGTGGTTATGGGACATGGAGTTAGATGGACTCGGTGATATTTATGGCGCTGGATATTTTAGAGATACCGCAGATTTTGATCCAGACACCTCCAGTTGGATCCTGAATTCAAATGGCTGGGAAGAATCCTTTGTGCAAAAGTTGAACTACTGCAATTTCGATAACAAGGTTCTTATTCCCGACACTTCCTTATGCCAAGGGGATAGCATAATTCTGAGAATTGATATCAAGGGTGATTATCTCTGGCATGACGGGTCAATAGATTCAATTTATACTGTTTTAGATTCTGGATTAATCTATGTAGAGGTGAATTCGCGAAATTGTCAACTCTATGATTCACTGAATGTTGATGTTAATCCACTACCCATTTTCGAATTGGGAGATGACACAACAGTATGTTTTGGCGATAATTTCTTCTTAAACGCAGGCACCTACCAATCATACAATTGGCAAGATGGAAGTACCAGCAGCTCTTACTATCCAAAGCAAAGTGGCACTTATTGGGTCATCGCAAATCATAATAATTGTAGCTGGATCGATAGCATCGATTTAATCGTAAATAACAAACCAATAATTGACCTCGGGAATGATACGGTAATTTGTGAAAACGAAAATTATCAAATATATGTAAAGGGTACGGGGTCGGACTTATTATGGAATGATCAGATTAATGATACTATTTTTGATGTTACAGAATCAGGCATTTATTGGTTGCAAGGCACAAATGAATGTGGCGTTTATGTTGATTCAATTCACATTGATTTCATCAATTGCAACTGTAATGTTTACATTCCCAATGCATTTACACCCGATTCTGATCAATTAAACGATAGATTCAAACCCCATTTTAATTGCCCTTTGGATCAATACGAATTATGGATTTTTGATAGATGGGGTCAATTGGCATATCACTCAATTGACCCAAATGAATCCTGGGATGGTTTAACGGATTTTGCACCAAATAATATTTATTCATATCGGATTGATTATAAATTCAAAGAAGGCAAATCCATAAGCAAAATTGGATCCGTTGCATTAATTAAGTGATTAGGCAAAAGAGGAATAAATTACTTCCATTTCCATTTAGTAAATCATTAATGGAGCATAACGCATTTCATCTCCCTCCATGATATTTACTAAATACCGACCTGGTCGCAAATCCAAATCAAGCGAAAGCAAAACACGCTCGGTTGATCCTGAAAAAATGTTGTTGTACAACACTTTGCCATCAATGGACAATATTTGTAAACCAATGTCCAAAGACTCTTCCGGATTAGACTCAAATTCGATTTGAAACTGTCCTTGATTTGGTTGTGGGAAAATAAGCACCGAACTGTATGTAGATAACAGCTCTTCAGTTCTCATGGCCTGCAGGCTACCTGAAATGTCAAAGTTTAGATCATATACACAGGAGCCAAGATTTACTTGAACTGAATAGTTAGGATATTGCAGCCCCTCTCTAGACAAAGCAGAAGTGACTCCATCACTCCATTGAATCGTTGCAGATCGTCCAATGGATTGATATAAAACTACATTATCAATCGCAAAAATATCCCAATTTTTCCCAGAATAATTAGGCTGAATCCAACGAATGAAGATGTCAGGGTTCAATGAATCAAATGGCAACTCAAGAACTAGCGAGGTCCATTGATCAAAAGCAGACTCCTCTAGCTTACGAAGTAAAAACCAATTAAATCCATCAATCGAATACTCCACATACACGTCCTCACCCGGATCTGGTTGCTCACAAGGCGTTGATCCGTGTCCAAACTTAAAATCAAACTTAATGTGGCTATTATACTTAGTGGAAATCTTATGAGATGTCAAAGATCTGCCACCTGACTTATTACCTGTAAAATAGAAACCGTTATCACCTTGATTAGAACACTGATCAGACAAATTTAAGCCCAAAGCATTAAACCAAAATCCTGAATTTAATGTACTGCAATCATCAGCGTAAGCTGTATCTCCAACTACATACAAGTTTAGTCCATTCTCTTGCTGGAAAGAAAGCAATTCAATTGTGTCAGAACATGATTCTACTACAAAATCCAAAACTACTGGCAGGTGATCTGAACAATGATACAAGGCCCATAAAACTTCCTGAGGCTGACTGGAGTTTCCTTGCCACATGATGCCGTCATCAAAATGATTTCCATCATTGCCTATTACTCTATATGAGCTGGCTAAAGCCTTTATTCCTGAACTTGAATCCATTAGGTTTTCAGAACAAAGAATAAAATCAAAACGATCATTAATTCCTCCTGTGGCTCCGCAGTCAAACTTTTTGTTATACCGAGGACTTTGAGTATGTGTATGCCTGTATGCGTAATTATTTGACCAACTACCAATCTCATTAATTGGATCTAAAAATTTGTTATTCGCAATCAAGTTCTGAAAGCCCAGTTCCGAACCAGTGTAAAAATTAAGATCTCCCATCAATACATAGGATTCATTTGAACAGGTCGTGTCTATATAGGCCATTAGATCATTCGTCTGATCTGCTCTTTTATCTCGATCATTTTGATAATTTCCCGCTTTTAGATGGGCTACAAAAGCATGAATAATTTCCCCTGAGCCGAGGTGCTTGAGGATAAAATGACTAATATCTCTTGAAGCAACAGTCACCATATGTTGATCAACCAATTCAACTTTGGTGCTGTCAAAAAAAAGATGCGTTTGAAGTCCACCCCATATTGGCACAAATTGAGATTGTTTGTATATGCCTCCAGCCCACGAGTTTAAAGATCGCTTTAAGATACTATCCGCTCCAGCGCTCGTTTGAAGCTCACAAACAGCCAAAACTGTCGGCTTCAAATGCTCTAGTATGATCTTTAATGTATCATCCCGCTCCGGAATATGTTGGTTCGAGGAACCACAATAATAGGATGCCCCATTGGGAAAATTGAGCAAATTATAGCTGATGAATGTTAATGTATCCTGTGTAAATCCCTGAAAAGAAAAAAAGAATAGAATGGCAAATAATGTGTTTCTCATCGTAGTTTAATTTGATTCACCAAATATTGAAAAAGGCTTATAAAACAAGGCTAACAGAGGCGTAACATATCGTATACAGCAGGAATAATTGTGCTACTTTTCCGAAAAGAATAGATATTTGTAACATGACGAAGTTTTATCTCATTCTCTCAATTCCTTTAGTTTTTGTTTACCATCAAGTTTTGTCTTTAAGTAACACTTATCAAAAGGCGGAAATTTACTTTCATGAGTTCAAGGATAGTCTGGCGCTTGAAGCGATTCAATCAGTTATGGACTGCAAAGGACAAGGTTTACAAAATTGCTATGAAGGTCATCTAAATTTGAT
>JALEGO010000306.1 GCA_022763165.1 Flavobacteriales bacterium | reverse complement strand
GGGGGTACTTGCCTTGGCAACAGCTAGTGTAAACTGGTGTGGTCTGTATGCTGTTGTGAGTAATTCAACGAAACAGATCATTGAATTCTTTCTTTCCTTTCTCTGTCAAGTAAGGGTAAACCATCTCAAATAGCAAATCCCTGTAGTATGTTACAGGCTCTTTTATCTCAAGACTGAACAACTCTGACGTATTAACCCAGTTGTCTCCCACAATCATCATTCGTTCATATAATCTATCATATTCATTGATAAGCTCCTCAGGTCTGAGTATGCTTTCTTGGATCATCAAGTTGAAAAGCTGTGTAAATTGCCCTTTTCGTAATTCCTGTAGTTTTATATAATGCTCTTTTACTACTTGGTTTTCTCTGAAAATCAAATACAAGTCCCGCAATAAAAATCGGTAGTTATAGAAAATACGCATCGTTATTTCAGAGGATTTATATAATGTGGACAGGGAAGAATAGGATTGGGTCATAGCTTCCATTTCCTTATTCAGTTCACCGACCAAATCAAAATACAACTGTTCTATAATATCTTGTTTGGTTTTAAAGTGGTAATTCAAATTCCCTTGACTCATTCCAAGTGCAGAGGCTATTTGTCTTAGGGTAGTTGTTTGAACCCCCTTCTTGTTGAACAAGTCTTTTGACTGTTCAAGAATTTTTTCTTTTGTGCTCATTAGTAAACTTGACCTAATTTTAGTATATTTGACCTAAAATTAAGAAAAACCATGCAAATAGGCATCATTGGAGGAGGAATAACAGGGCTATCAACAGCTCTGGCACTGCAAAAATTTGGATTCTCGTCTGTGATATTTGAGCAGGCGAAAGAATTCAACGAAGTTGGAGCTGGAATTTGGGTGCAGCCCAATGCGATCAAGGTGTTTAACTGGCTTGGAATCGGTGAACATATCAAACAAAAAGGGATAGAACTAGATAGTGTCGAAATCACGGATTCCCAACTCGTCCCTTTAAAAAAAATGAAACGCGGGGTAGTTCATGATAACATGATAATTGCTATTCACAGAGCTGAATTGCAGAAAGTCTTGGTGCAAGAGGTCAAAAAGAACACTCAAATATGCATGGGTAAAAAATATGTGAGTCACGAAATAAATGACAAGGGGGTTACTATAAAATTTGAAGAGGGAAGCAAGGCAGTAGACCTGTTATTAGGTGCCGATGGGATTAACTCTCAAGTTCGAGAGTTGATCGTCCCTAGTTCCAAACTGCGTAATGCTGGTCAGATTTGCTGGAGGGGTATTGCGCAAATGGATTTGCCAGATGCCTTAAAGCACAGTGGAAAAGAAGCATGGGGGAATCAAATCAGATTTGGATTTTCTCAAATAGCTACAGGAAAGGTGTATTGGTTTGCAGTAGTCAAGCAATCTCAGTTTAACGAATCGGAAATGCGAGATAGAAAAGAGATTGTAGCAAATTTTTTCAATGGCTTTTCCCCCATTGTATCAAAACTAATAGCTCATACCAACCCTCATGACATACATGAGGCTGTGCTTCATGATTTGAAAAGAATAAGTACTTGGCACAAAGATAAAGTTTGCCTGCTAGGAGACGCTGCCCATGCCACTACTCCTAACATGGGACAAGGTGCTTGTCAAGGAATCGAAGACTCCTATTACATCAGCAAATTTCTATTTGAATCAAAAGCGCGAGGATTAGACGCCTTTAAGCAATTGGAGAAGCAACGCATGGACAAGGTAAATTATGTGGTCAACACCTCATGGCGTTTTGGTAAAATGGCTCATAGCTTTTTTGGTCAGTCTATAATGAAATTACTTTTAAAGCTTACACCTGAAAATGTGATACAAAAGCAGATGAATAAGCTTTACCACGTAGATTTATAATTGACAGGAACACTAAAAACGCTCATGAACGCTAAATACAAACTTATCCAAAGACATAAAAATCCACTTGGTCTTGCTTTAAGGGTTATCACCTATTTTCTAATTGGCTACGCAGTTTGGAACCACAAGTTGAGTTTAATCCTACTACTTTTTCTAGTTGACTTATTAAACTGGTTTTTTATGCCTATGGTAAAGCCCGAAAATGAATCAAAAGTTATAAATACAATCATTGAGAAGGAAATAGCAGTCCTTACCAGTCCAATTACGGTTACCAAGATTTTTTCAATTCTTACAGGTTTTACCTTGGTAATTCTTTTGACAATTGGTCTTTGGAACCACAACTGGGCATTGCTTTTAGTCGCATTTATTTGCCTTGTAGTTCTGAAGCAGCTTCTCCTGAAAACAATGGCTTCGAATTCAAATAAGCATCATTCATGAGGGGCACCAAATAATCAAAAAAACATAATAACTAGCAACCATGAGTACTCCAATTGTAATCGCTAATATATTGACACTATTAGCATTTATCATCCACACATTCGTAGGTGACTTAGAAATCAGAAAGATTGAACCATTGTCCGTAAATGATAATAGCTACTCGAAGCGCTTATACTGGACGATGGCTAGGAATGGCTGGCATTGGGTATCACTTGATTTACTGCTTGCCTCGATCGGTCTGAGCCTGATAAATTTCACAGACTACTTGCCAAGTGAAAAACTATTACTTCAAATATTGGCAATTTATTTTCTAGGATACGGAATCGTGTGGTTAATAGGTACCAGCATTTCTAAAAGATTTCCGAAAAACTATCTAAAACTTGGGCAGTGGATTTTGCTCTGGTTAATTAGTGGTCTCATATACATCGGGATACATTAAAGTTAATCAAATGATGCAATCACTTTTTAAGGTCACTAGCATATTAGTCGTGGTTCTTTTTATCACAAACGGTTGTCAGCCGACAAAGGAAACCAATGCTAACAAATTGGAACAAGCGGTTCGAAATGAAGCTTTAGCATATTTTGAAACTTTTGCTGAACGCGCTGATTGGGATAAGTTGTGTTCCTTTTACCGAGAAGATGTTCATTTTAAAGACATTTCGCTCCAATTGGAATTGGATAGTCTTTGGAAATTCAAAAGATTTTACAAATGGGATGAAGAAGGCGATAGATTTAAGAAAATGTCTCCGGAACAAAAGCATCTAAACCTTCAATCTCTGGTTGTTGAGGGCCATGTAGCTGTTGGGAGGGGGCAAGTCAATCCATTCTATTATGATGGTAATTTAGTTGATTCAGAATGGGGTATGGAATTTACAATTTGGTTGCGTTTCGATGATAATTTGAAGATAACTGAGCAAATTGACTGGATGGAATATGACCCAGTTACTCTTGAGAATATTGTTAAGAAGTTTAATGAAAATGGGTTTAAAGCCATTGAAGACTGGTTAGACTTATCGGAAGAATGATAAGGAACAAAAGACAAACGCTGCATTTCCTACAGAGAGAAAATAGCCTTTAAATAATAAATGATATGAAAAATTACTACCTGATATCATTAGTGTTTTTAATCGCTAGTTCATCACACGCCCAAGGCACAGTTGAAGCTGAATTTGATACTATTTACAATTATCAGTTTAATTCATTAAATGGTACTCACAATAAGAGGATTCTTATTGATCAATCTCATAATACCATCTATTCCCTGCCATACGGAAAACAAACTGCAAGGGAGATGCTCAGAATAATGGAAGAAGATGGGTTTAATGTGGAATTCACTAACTTAAGACTTGATTCAACTAATTTAAATTTGTTCCAACCAGATCTATTGATTATTCACGGCATGCCAAACAATAGAATTGCAATGGGTAAGAATGAAGTAAAAGAGATTATATACAAATCGCCTTTAATAGATAACGAAGTAATCGATATTACTAGATATGTTCATAAAGGAGGAAGTTTATTTTTATTTTTAAGC